>JAUZPT010000086.1 GCA_030705745.1 Bacillota bacterium
AATATTTTGTTGTATTATATCCATCAATTTTCAGCCATTTAGGAGTTATTTTTTCTCCAACATTGTTACTGTGTACCTCTATATTTTGAACTGTAATCAAATAACGGAGCTGCTCGATTCCTTGGTATGGGGCAGATCTATCGTATTCCACTCCGTTTTTATCAACGACCACTCCTTCGGTATTCATGCCCATTGAATTAGTTTCACCTTGACTATCACCTGTAATTTGGAATTGAAGCGAATCATATTCTCGATTCTTCACTTCATGATTGCTTATGACAACCCTGGCAGGATGTCCAACTTCCACCTTATCGATAGAGATTGTACTGCCAGCATATTCAAAGGTTTCGGGATATTTATGAGAAGCATCCAGTTCGATGGTCCTTGGATCTTCAATCGATAATGAAGCAGATGCCAGTTGAACGTTAACTTCTTTTGGTTTTTCTCCAAAAAGTGGAGTAAATTGTATTTGAAAATTATTGTAATTCCCATTTTGCGGTAAGTATAGAAAAGTGTTGCTATATATATCAGCTTTTAATTTTTTATTATTCACTTGTAGATGATCAAAAAAAAGACCATTTACATGCTTCTTTGACGGTCCATTACTTATGCCATATTGTAGAATCGTCGCGGTTGGAGCAATGATTAGTTTATTAAATTGAATCGGGATCCCCGCGACTGCTGTTTTTGCATGCAATGCATATTCGGAAGAATGCTGCTTTGTGACAGGGATTTCGAAATTCCACTCCCCTGTTTTATATTCCATTTCCCCGTTAAGACGATATTTATTTCCGTCAGGGGAACCAGAATCCAGTTTTTGAAGTTTGGTGATTTTCAGTTTGATTGTCCCTTTTCCCTTCTTAAGTGGCTGCAGACTGATCTTTCCGTAATACACGTTCTTTTCTTCCTTATTTACTTTCGATTTAAGGTCATTAGGAAAGTACCTAGGAGAGTTATCAAAGCCCATGATTTCATACTGGTTCTTCACCAGAACTCCATCATCATTATTTAACCTATATTGATTTTTCCCCTTTTTATCTTCTATTTCATAAAAAACAAGTGTCTGAACATCATCCGCAATCACACCATTGATCTTAATTTTCACCCCATTGTTTTCCGCTTCCAAGTTCAGCGCTTCACCTAGTCCGTGTTGGAGAAAGGCACGCAATTCCTGATCTTTTTCTGCATATGCATAGTAGAGATTGGTAAACACGCCTGAAAAATAACCTGTACCGATTAATAATGCGAATACACTTACAAAAATAAGTCCTATTCTTTTACGTTTCTTGTTTCTTTGTTGTCTATGCTTTTCCTCTTCTGCAAGTCTATCTTTAACGTTCTTCATTAAACTTAGTGGCACAAGCAGGTCATTAATCCTTTCAGTAAATTTTATCATCGTTAACATGACATCCTGAAAGGTAGCCAAATCCTCCTGACAGTCTTGACAATGATAAATATGCACCTCAAAATCAATCTTTTTCGACCGATCTAAGTTTTTTTCTATGTAATCGATGTAATTTTTATGATATTCCTTACAGCCATGAAAGGATGACCCGTACCCCATTTCTTTTCTAAGTGACTGGATTCCGGAAAACAAATGCTCTTTCATCGTTTCTACTGAAACTTGGAGAAGATGCGCCGCTTCCTCCTGAGAGAATCCTTTTACATATGTAAGGACCAACGCTTCCTTCTCATACGTTTTCAACTGATCAAGTGCATTAAATAAATCCTTATGTTGTTCACTTTCCTCTGAAGCTTGTAAACTTCTATCGTCAGAAAGCTCCCGGCAGGTATGTATGAAAATGGACGTAACCCACGTTTCGAATGATGTTTCTTTTTTAAATCGAGGCAATTCCTTGTGTACTTTTATAATGGACCGATAAAAAAGCTCTTCCATTTGCTGCTGATTCCGAAGATAGGACCAACCAAGCGCATAAAACGATTGTTTATGCAGATCGAACCAATCAACGATTGATTCCACGCTTTTTTCTCTTATTGTAGTGATTGGAATGGGATTATCTATTTTTGCTGGGATCATAAATTCGTTTCCCCCCTTTAGTAGAAATTCAAATAGAACTCTATCTATGTTTTAACTCCCAGCCTTGATACGTACTATTGAAGATTTCTAATTCTCTTTTCTATTTTACAGGAAAAGTTTAACAGTTCAAAAGAGATTCCTTAATTTTACAACAAATTCCGTTTTTTACATCTTCACAAAGGTATATGAAAACACTAAAAAGACTGACCCTGTAATGGATCAGTCTGTATAATAATGGGTAAATATTGGAAAAACAGTTTAATAACGCTCGATCATTTAGGTGAAATTCTGCTTTCCCGGCACGACCCGAAAATCTTGTTTCTTGAAATTTTATTGGTTTATGAAATCCGTTTAGTGTGTATTTTTTAAAAATAAATCTGTCACCGTGTTCCCTAAACTCTATTTTCTCATTGCAGCTGGCAGCAATATACTCAAAAAGACATCTACAATCTTTTTTAGATGTCTCATATTAAACGAATGTTATTTATTTTTCCAATAGGCATCTTCTCGCTTATGCTTTATACCATCAATACAAGGAATATTGTGCAAAATTTAGACCCTTAACATGCCACGGAAACCTCTGCCAGCATAATAGGACTCTGCTCCATTGTGATACACAAAAACCGTATCATAGCGACGATCACAAAAAATAGCCCCACCACGTTTTCTAATCGTATCAGGTGTTTGCACCCAGCTTGACGTTTTCGAATCGAAGTTTCCAAGGTTCTGCAGCTCCCGGTATTGTTCCTCTGTTAATATGTCAATGCCCATGGCCATTGCCATATCCATAGCGCTATTTTCTGGTTTGTGTTGTTTCCTTGACTCCAGTGCTTCACGGTCGTAACAAACACTTCTACGACCTTTAGGACTTTCCGCTGAACAATCATAAAAAATATATTCACCTGTTTTTTCATCAAATCCCACAACATCCGGCTCACCGCCAGTTGCTTCCATTTCATAGAGTGACCACAGCTTATCAGCATTAGTTTCGAGCTTCGCTTGCACTTTAGCCCATTCAAGACCTTGATGGCGGTTCATGTTTTTCTCAAAACGAGCCTGCAATTCTTTGAGTATTTCTTCCCGTTGTTCTTGAGATAACTCTTTTTTACTTTTTGTCATGTTCGTTTCCCCTTTTATTTTTTTGGGCTGTGTTATGACTGAATGTTGATTTCATCTTGTTTGAAAAATAAAGGGAAAAATTCCGTTTAAATTGGGAAATACCGATATTTCCTTAAAAATAAAGGGAGTTTTTCCGTTTATCGTATCCATATCTTTGAATTTTGTCTTATTATAGAGCAGTTAACCGGAATATCTCCGCTTATTTCTGCTTCTTAAGCTTCCGTTACATACATTAGGCGGAAATTCTCCGCTTATTACTTCTCATACCTACACGAAAATCAACATTGAATAACAACAGAGCCAAAAATTAAAGTCCTTTATATTTTGCAGCTCCTTAAGTAAAATGGATACTGGGATGTTTTTTAAGGAGCGGAGTATAAAATGAAATTAATAATTGCTGAAAAACCTGACCAAGGAAAGACGCTAGCCTCAATATTTACACGCAAAGCTCAAAATAACTTTATCGAAATCCTCCCAAATGAAATCTTTCCAAAAGGTGCCTATGTTACTTGGGCAATTGGCCATGTATGCCAACTAGTTCCACCGGAAAAATACAATCCCCAATGGAAAAAATGGACGTTAAATAACCTTCCTATGCTTCCGGAACAATTTGAATATGAAGTGACAAAAGATAAATCTAAGCAATTTGCCATAATTAAAAAATTAATAAGTGATCCGAATGTAACGGAAATCATTCATGCAGGCGATGCTGGGAGGGAAGGGGAACTAATCATTAGGAATGTTTTGCGGTTGACAAAATGCAAGAAACCGATGAAACGTTTATGGATTTCCTCCCTAACTCCCAATGCGATTAGAGAAGGTTTTCTTCATTTACTAAATGATGACGACACGAGAAATTTATATTTTGAAGCATATACACGGGCATGTGCAGACTGGATAGTTGGCATGAATGCTTCAAGGCTCTACAGCCTGTTACTGCAAAATCAAGGTTTTTCGGACGTGTTTTCGGTAGGAAGAGTGCAAACCCCAACGCTAGCGTTAATTGTAAAAAGAGAACGTGAGATTGAGAGTTTTAAGTCCGAACCATTTTGGGAAGTTCAAGCCCAGTTTCTTATACAAGGGAAGAAATATTCTGGGAAATGGAACAAAGACGGAGAGACCAGGGTACAAACAAAGGAAATGGCAGAAAAAATCGCCGAGTTCTGCAGAAACAAACCAGCCGTGGTGTCTGAAGTGCTTGCCGAGAAGAAGGAATTTCTGCCTCCATTTCTCTATAATCTATCTGCATTGCAGGCAGAAGCAAACAAACGCTATAAATTTCCTCCAAAAACAACACTCGACGTCCTCCAAAAGCTTTATCAAAAAGGGTATGTTTCGTATCCTCGTTCAGACTCGAGATTTGTGACAAAAGGGGAAGCAGAAGCATTTCCGGAAATCCTGAGAAAATTAAGCAATATTCCGGATTACGCAACCTTTGTTCCTTTGACGATTACATCCATTGCCGAAAACAAAAGGTATGTGAATGATAAAAAAGTAACAGACCATTATGCTATCATACCAACGGAGCAAGTTCCGAAGGTGGAAAAATTAAGTGCTGATGAACGGAAATTGTATGATTTGGTCGTTACAAGCTTAATTGCCGCTCATTATAATAAAGCGGTTGCCGAATATACGACCGTTACAACACTGGTTGATGGACGTGCCACATTTATCTCAAAAGGGAAAGTCCAAATCGAAGAAGGATGGAGGAAGGTCCTTCATACAAAAGAAAAAGATGAGGAGCCTGCTTTGCCAGCTTTGATTGAGGGAGAAGAAGGAAAAACGAGTCTTGTGGATGTGAAAGAAAGTCAGACACAGCCGCCGAAGCGTTATACTGAGGGACAATTGATTACGCTGATGAAGACTGCTGGCAAACATCTGGAGGATAAAGAGCTTGAAAAAGTATTAAGCAAGACAGAAGGATTAGGGACGGAAGCTACAAGGGCAGGCATTATTACGATGCTCAAGGATCGCCTTTATATCAATGTAAACAAAAACCTGGTGTATGCGACCTCCAAAGCGAAAATTTTGATTGAAGCAATAGGAGAACAAATTCTCGCGTCTCCAGAGATGACAGGCAAATGGGAACAAAAGCTAAAAGAAATTTCAGAAGGAACTGCGTCTCCGAAACATTTTATGGAACAAACAAATAAAATGGTTGTGCATTTAATTTCTTCAAGCGTCAGCCACTCGACGGAATGGTCTTTCTCAGAAACTGATCGAGAAACGTTCGCCCCAGGAAAGAAACAGCGCAAAAGCTTTGCCAAGCTTGGGCCGTGCAAAAAATGTGATGGAGAAATTGTAGATAAAGGTACATTTTACGGATGTACGAATTATAAGAAAAATAACTGTAATTTTACGATCTCAAAAAACATTCTAGGAAAACAGATTTCACAAAAAAACATCAAGAAATTATTGACAGAAGATGTATCGGATTTAATCGAGGGCTTTAAAAACAAGGACAAGCAATTTTCCGCCAAGTTGGTATGGAACAAAAATGACGGAAAAATTACTTTCTTATTCGAGGAAAAGAAAACACAGTCAAAAGTGAAAAAAGAGTAGTTCGTCTTCTTTTGGATATTCCAGAGTCAAGGGAAGCACCCCACTTTAATCGACGAAAGTTCCAGCCGGTGAATTAGCGCCTTGTTTCAATGGAGTTTCTATAGTAAACTTTTAAAGGGTAATTTTTATCGTTATAGGGGGATACGGCATGCCGACACCTAGCATGGAAGACTATATTGAACAAATTTATATATTAATTGAAGATAAAGGCTATGCCAGAGTTTCGGATATTGCTGAAGCACTCTCTGTTCACCCTTCCTCGGTTACGAAGATGGTGCAGAAATTGGACAAGGATGAATATCTTGTATATGAAAAATATAGAGGATTCGTACTGACACCAAAAGGGAAAAAAATCGGTAAGCGTCTTGTATACCGCCATGAATTGCTGGAGCAGCTACTCCGAATTATTGGTGTGAAGGAAGAAAATATTTATCGCGATGTCGAAGGAATTGAACACCACCTTAGCTGGGATTCAATAGACAGGGTGGGCGATTTGGTTCAATTTTTTGCAGAAGATGATTCAAGAATCAATGCTTTAAGAGTGATTCAAAAGCAAAATGAAGAACAATAACATTTGGAAAAGCACCTGACAAGATTGTCAGGTGCTTTTAGTATATTTGCGGAAGGTCATCAAAGCTAGGGTTCAGTACAGAGAATAAGCTCGGTTTTCCATTTGGATCCTCCATTGTTTGAACTCCCTCCAATAATCCGCATTCTGCTTCCTGAATGGCTTTAAGGTAAGAAATAATCCTTCCATCTGATGTTTCAAAGCTGATAATGCTGCCGGTATGATTACGATGTAGTGCTATTAATTTCTCCAAACGTCATCCCTCCATTGGACTAGTTTGGCTAGAAAATAACTTTTATAAACAAGTCTTTGTTAATTAGTATTGTTAATAAATTTTTTTTGAATCATTCGTGTGAAACCTTCGTTTCACACGCTTTTAAGCTCTGCGGATTAACATAATAATTTAACCAATTGGAAAACAGCAGGAACCCGTGAGAACGCCAGGAATTTTGCGGCATTATAGCCGGATTATTTTCTGGGTAGTAATTTTCGGGAAGCTTTATTTCTAATCCTTTTTTTAGATCACGCTCATATTCTTGTGAAAGCGAATCTGCATCATATTCCAGATGTCCTGTAATCATAATTTGTTTTCCATCGTTAGAGGCTATGATCAAAGCTCCTGCATCGGTAGATGATGAAAGGAGCTTTAATTGCGGATGTCGTTGAATTTCGTCAGCATGTACATCCGTGTACCGTGAATGTGGAGCCAGAAATAAATCATCAAACCCTAGAACAAGCTTTTCCTTTCTTTCATGGACTATATGTGTGTATACACCAAAGCATTTTCTCGGCAATTCATTTTTTCCTATTCCGAAATGGTAATAAAGCGCGGCTTGCGCACCCCAACAAATATGCAGAGTTGATTTGATATGTGTCTTTGACCATTCCATTATCTCTGCTAATTCAGGCCAGTAGTTGACTTGCTCGAAGTGCATTAACTCAACGGGAGCGCCTGTTATGATCATTCCGTCAAAGTTTCTTTCTTTTACATTTGAAAATCCTTTGTAAAATTTGTCTAGATGCAGCTTGGATGTATTTTGAGAAGTATATGATTCGGTTGTTAAAAAAGTCACGTCAATCTGAAGGGCAGTATTCCCGAGTAATCGTAAAAGCTGGATTTCAGCTGTTTCCTTGATTGGCATCAAGTTAAGAATGAGTATCGTCAATGGTCTTGTGCTTTGACGGTATACCATTTCATCATCCATCAAAAAAATATGTTCCGCTTCGAGTACTTTACGAACAGGCATTAATTTAGGAATGTTAATCGGCAATGGAACATCTCCTTATCAGAAAATTCAATTAACACAATTATAACGATTATTTTGATTGTAACAACAATTTATGAACAAAAAATTCATATTTTAACAACCCTCAGCCAGCTTACATTTTGGTACAATGATATTGAGATGCCAAACTTTGCGAGGGAAATTGGGGGATGGAAATGAAGATGAAAACAGAAGTTAAATCGGACATTGAAATTGCACAAAACTCTACGATGAAACCTATTAAGGAAATAGCTGAAAGTATTGGTTTAACGGAAGATGACTTAGAACTTTACGGAAAATATAAAGCAAAGCTGACATCAGAAGCATTGGCGAAATTAAAAACAAAAGAAAGTGGAAAAATTATTCTTGTAACTTCGATTAATCCTACACCAGCTGGAGAAGGAAAGTCGACGGTTACGGTCGGTTTGGGAGACGCTTTTAATAGGATTGGAAAAAAAGCCATGATTGCCATGAGGGAGCCTTCACTTGGACCGACGATGGGCATAAAAGGAGGAGCAACAGGCGGAGGGTTTTCGCAAGTATTGCCGATGGAAGACATCAATTTACATTTTACTGGTGACTTGCACGCGATCACAACGGCAAATAATGCGCTCGCTGCTTTGCTCGATAATCATATGCAGCAGGGAAATGAGCTTGGAATTGATCAGCGCCGAATCGTTTGGAAACGCGCTGTCGATTTAAATGACAGGGCGTTAAGAAAAGTAATCATTGGACTTGGAGGACCGCTTCAGGGCGTCCCAAGGGAAGATGGCTTCGACATTACCGTTGCATCGGAAATTATGGCTGTATTGTGCCTCGCTACAGATCTGAAAGATTTGAAGCTTCGTTTATCGAGAATGGTCGTTGCATATAATTACCAAAAGGAACCGGTGACGGTAGCAGACTTAGGCGTAGAAGGTGCTTTGGCGTTGATTTTAAAGGATGCGGTTAAACCGAATCTTGTTCAGACGATTGAACACACACCTGCATTGATTCATGGAGGGCCGTTTGCCAATATCGCTCACGGATGTAACAGCGTGATCGCCACGCTTGCCGCAACGAAGCTGGCTGATTTCGTTATTACGGAAGGCGGTTTTGGTGCAGATCTTGGTGCAGAGAAATTTTTGCACATCAAATCAAGAAGTGCTGGCATCAAACCGGAGGCAGTCGTTATTGTTGCCACGATTCGTGCGCTTAAAATGCATGGCGGATTAGCAAAATCTGAGCTCGGCAATGAAAATGTGGATGCGTTGACAAAAGGTTTCTCCAACTTGAAAAAGCATATTGAAACAATCCAGAGCTTCGGGCTTCCAGCTGTTGTGGCGATCAATCGTTTCACGGCCGATACGAATCTGGAAGTGGACGTCCTTCTTGATTGGTGCAAAAACGAAAATATACGTGTTGCGTTAACGGAAGTTTGGGAAAAAGGTGGAGCTGGCGGAGTTGAGCTTGCAGAGCTTTTATTAGAAGTGATCGACGAAAATGCAAATCAGTTCCATTCTCTTTATGAATTGTCAGATTCAATCGAACAGAAGGTTAGGACAATCGTACAAAAAGTTTACGGTGGAAAGGATGTTGAATTTTCGCCAAAAGCAAGAAAGCAGCTAGCTGATTTTGAAAAATTCGGCTGGTCCGATTTGCCGATATGTATGGCGAAATCACAGTATTCATTGTCGGATGATCCGACCAAACTTGGCCGTCCAACTGATTTTACAGTGACAATAAGAGAATTTAAGCCTTCCATTGGTGCAGGATTTATTGTCGCGTTAACGGGTGAAGTAATGACTATGCCTGGACTTCCGAAAAAACCTGCCGCCCTCAATATGGACGTGGATGAAGACGGAAATGCAATCGGCTTGTTCTAATAGCAGATCTTAATAGAATGAATTATCCCAACTATTTTCAATAATTTATCCCCCTGCCGTTGCAGGGGTTATTTTATTGGAATACTACATAATTGATGGTCATTTACTTTTTTAAAAAAAGAAGTTAGATTTAAGGAGAAGTTTTATTTTTCAGAAAACAGAAGACGTTGATGAATTGGATTTTAGTAAGGGGGAGAATGAATGACAAAAACTGAATGGGTGACTGACAGCACCGCCTTTTTAGACGATGACTTGAAAAACAACCCGGATTTCTATAGCATTCCTTTGACTATTTTAT
>JAUZPT010000087.1 GCA_030705745.1 Bacillota bacterium
CGTGATGAGCTAAAATCCTCCTGCGGAAAAACAAAATCCCATTTGTAGATAAAAACGAAAAAAATGTAGATAAACGCAAATAAATTGTCTATAAACATGCAGAAATTGTTGATAAACTCATTTTATTTGTAGATAAACCACTGCAATTTGTAGATAAGTATGAATCAGCTGGTATGTTCCTCCGAAAATCGGGCTTTTATCAGCGGAAAGATGCCCGATTTTTATTTTTCAAAGACTCCCATAATAAAAACCACCCTTTTCTTGCGCTAGGATGGTTTATTGTACGAGTTTTGCTTTTATAATAAGCCTGTGTGTGGCTGTGTCGATTGGCGTACAGGTAATCAAAGTTAATGTTTTCTCTGAACGAGTTCCATTTAATATGGATGTATTGCTCGGTTTCACAACCATTTTTTTGTAAACCTGATATTTATAGGTATGATGTTTGTCCTCTAAGATAAGTTGGTCTCCGGTTTGTATCTCATTCAAGCGATTGAACATTCTGCCATACGTGCGGCTCCGGTGGGCGGCTATCGCAATATTCCCAGGCTCACCTGGAAACGATGTTCCAGTAATATGGCCTGCGGCTATTTTCATATTTTTCAAGCTCGCGCCTTCCAAAATCGGAACCCTTAAATCAATTTTCGGGATTTTCAAGATACCAAGCATGCCGTCAGGCGCTGTACGATCATAAACAGGATTGCTCTTGCTGTAGTTGTTGTTATTGATGCCAGCTGCCTCAACACTCGAGCTTTTAAAAATTTTATTCATCTCTTTATAATTTTGTTTCGCTGTTTCACTTGATACTCCTGCTTTCTCCCAATCAGCCATCAACTTATCTTCTTGATACGTGCTATAGAGCCGATCTAAATAGGGAACCAGAAAAATCGATGCGCCAAGCATTAAAAGAAAAATAGCGAAAATCTTTCTCATGTCAATCTCCTTATAAAAACAGAGAGAGGATATCCTCTCTCTATTATTCTATTATTCACTCTTTGTTTTTCTTGATTTTAGCAAGAAGAATCCTGCTGCGATAATGAGTAGACCTACTAAATAGTAGCCAACAGGGCTTGATTCACCCGTTTTTGGAAGCAATCCGAAAGACCAGCTTTTCGTTCCGGCAGGTGCCCGGTTATCTTGAATCGTCGTTGTTTCTCCACCTCTGCCTGAAGAAGTTGATACATTAGTCGTTCCCTTTGTTGCCGGCTCGTTTCCTGTTGAAGTTCCCGGTGATGGTGTTCCGCCCGGTGTTCCCGGACCGCCAGGAGTTGATGGCGAAGGAATGATGATTCCTCCATTGCCTGTTCCAGGTTGGCTCGGCTGGCCTGTATTGTCAAAAAGTTTGCATTCAAGAACGATCATCATTGTACCTTCTGAAACAACCGGTTTTTCAGTCAAATCAGAAAGGAGGATGGTATACTTCTTCCCTTCCATTTTCACTTCAATTCCTTTAACATCTTCTGCATGAATATTTACAGGGATAAACATTAAGTCTCTTAGCAATCCAAAATCAATTCTGTTACCGTCATTCAACAAAATTGCTCCCTGGTCGATGTAGCCATTGCACCCTTTTAACACAAGGTTAATTGTCGAAACCATCTTTGATCCAGGAGTTGGTACTGGTACTGGTGTCGGTGTCGGAACTGGTGTCGGTGTTGGCACTGGGGCCGGTGTTGGCACTGGGGCCGGTGTCGGTGTTGGAACCGTTGTGCCAAGGTCACCCAAATCTGTGCAGTTCAAGTTGATCATTAAAACGTGGTCTTCGACATTAACCGATGGGCCAGCAAGTTCTGACAAATGAATATCCTTGACTTTACCATTTCCTTTTAATTCTAAATAATTGATCTCATTTACCTGCATCGTTGCGAGAAGTTCAAACAAGTTGTTTGTAAGTTTTAATCTTAGTCCATTTTTGAGCACAACTTCCGCTTGATCGATTTTTCCATTGCAGTCGCCCGCATCCAGCTTGATTTTTGTGAATAGTGCTGATGCTTCAATCCCTTCGTCGCAATTAAGCTGAATCGTTACTACACCATTTTCTATTTTTAATAAATGCTTCGCTAAGCCATCCAATTTAAACATTTTTACTTTGCCATTAACCGTTAATTCGATGTATCTCACATCGTTTAGATTCATGTCCTTTGTAATGGTAGCAAGTCCTCCGTCAATATTCAGGTCAATCTTGCTGTTATCTTTTAGGACCAAGGCTGCATTTGTTACAAGTCCGAAACCGTTATTAAGAACCACTTTCACCATTTTTACTTGTATCGGTTGTGGTACAGGGCAGTCTTTGCCATCATCCTGTTTTTCGTCTACAACGGAACCGTTAACAATAATCTTTGCGTGGTTTTTGCCTTCAACCCTTTTTGTTTTAAAATCTACCGAACAATGCGCTTTAACTTTCACTTTGCCGTTTTCTTCTTTATCATTTCCTTCATACATCACTTCAACGTCAACATCGTTGTTATTTGTAACTCTCCATGTGCATTCTTTGTCGCCTTTTTCTGATTTAAGCAGTTTAAGCTTTATTAACTTCATGTCAACTTTTGATTCATCGCCCTCAGGCTTACACTGGTCATTTCCTCCAGAAACGGTGGCTAAATCAGCGCCTCCAACTGTAAGTTTGAGTTTATTATCACCTGCAACTGTATCTGTGTGGAATACCTTTGACGATTTTCCCTTAACTTTCATCATGCCTTTCAGATTCGTACCAACTACTTCATAAACAACGTCAACATCCATATCGTTATCATTGATGATTTTCCAGTCTTTGTTTTTCTCTGGATCATCTGAGCAAAGAGATGTTACCTTGATTTTTGTCAGGTCTGGAAGTACCACATGATCCTGTGCTGTTGGCAAATAGTAAAACACGATGTGGCTGTTGCCTTCTTTATCTGGAATCCGGATATTTTCACCTGATGTTTTTCCTCCGGCGATGTCGTACCATTGTGAATCATGTCCGCCTTTGACATATACAAGATAAACGGGTAAATTTGATGTCCATGATACTGATTGTTTATCTTTTACTCCTGCATTCACCTTTACATTTACGTTAAATTCACCGTTTCCATACTCACCATCAGTTAGTTTCACTGTATTGATTTTAAATGATTTGTAGTTTCCTACTGGCTTATTCTGGCCTGTTGCCTGCACGGAAAGCTGCGGCAAAAGAGTAAACAATGTAAACACGAACGTAAGTAAGATTGCCCAGTTTTTAAGTGTTATTCTTTTCAACCTGTATACCTCTTTTCATTTTTTATTTTAAAAATAGACAAACTTAATAATAAGACAGAATATTCAGTCTTTTAAAACGATACCTCCTTTGTGATTTTTATCTAATAATGAAAATACTTCTAACCACTTCATGAAAGATGGTCAAATATGGATTGGCGTCCCACCCTTTCGTGTGGTTTGCTTTTTATACTGGAAAATTTCAGTTATTATTCCATATAGACCATTTCTTTACAATTAAGAAAATACCCACTAAAAGACCCATTAAACTTTTAAAAATATATTTTTTTTAAAAAAGCAAGTATTTTTTTTAAAACAACAAAAAAACGGAGAACCATGAGATTCTCCGTTTTTTTCGTAATTTAGCTCCAGCGCTAGTCGGGGCTAAACAGGGCGCTTACGCCTTTTAAATTATATTCTTTTTTCCGTAACGGCAAGGCGATTGATGGCACGTTGAAGTGCTAACTCGGCACGCTTGAAATCAATATGTTCGGCTTGCTGGACATTTAAGCGCTGTTCGGCGCGTTCTTTGGCCCGTAGTGCACGATCAATATCAATTTCGGATGCAAGTTCTGCTGCCTGGGCTAAAATCGTTACTTGATCCGGGCGAACTTCCAAAAGTCCTCCGCTTACTGCGACCAAATCCGTTTGGCCATTCTTTTTCAAGCGAACAACACCAATTTGCAACGGTGCAACCATTGAAATGTGGCCAGGCAAAATTCCTAGCTCACCACTTTGAGCCTTTGTACTGACCATTTCCACATCTGATTCATACACCGGGCCATCGGGAGTAACAACACTGACTTTAATCGTCTTCATTTTTTACCCTCCTGGTCCGTTATTAGACCTCTACACCCATGCGTTTTGCGTTCTCAAGGACGTCTTCAATGCGTCCAACAAGACGGAATGCATCTTCCGGAAGGTGGTCATATTTCCCTGCCAGAATATCTTTAAAGCCTTTAACTGTTTCTTTAACAGGCACATAAGAACCCGGCTGACCAGTAAACTGTTCAGCAACGTGGAAGTTTTGCGATAAGAAGAATTGTACACGGCGAGCGCGGTGAACGACAAGCTTGTCGTCATCGGAAAGCTCATCCATACCAAGGATCGCAATGATATCCTGCAATTCTTTGTAACGTTGTAATGTTTGTTGCAATTGGCGTGCTACAGCGTAGTGCTCTTCTCCAACAATTTCAGGTGACAATGCACGTGAAGTTGATGCAAGAGGATCCACCGCAGGGTAAATACCCATTTCTGAAAGCTTACGCTCAAGGTTTGTTGTTGCATCTAAGTGGGCGAATGTTGTAGCCGGAGCCGGATCCGTATAGTCATCGGCTGGTACATAAATCGCTTGAATTGAAGTAACAGAACCTACGTTTGTAGATGTGATACGCTCTTGAAGTTTACCCATTTCTGTAGCAAGTGTCGGCTGGTAACCTACAGCTGATGGCATACGTCCTAATAGGGCAGAAACCTCAGAACCTGCTTGTGTGAAACGGAAGATGTTATCCATGAAGAAAAGAACGTCTTGTCCTTGCTCATCACGGAAATATTCAGCCATTGTCAAACCAGTCAAAGCAACGCGCATACGTGCTCCAGGCGGCTCGTTCATTTGTCCGAAAACCATCGCTGTTTGCTTGATAACGCCAGAATCTGTCATTTCGTGATAAAGGTCGTTTCCTTCACGCGTACGTTCACCAACACCAGCGAATACAGAGATACCACTATGTTCTTGGGCAATGTTATTGATTAATTCCTGGATTAGTACAGTTTTACCTACACCTGCACCACCAAAAAGGCCGATTTTACCACCTTTAATGTATGGAGCAAGTAGGTCAACTACTTTAATACCAGTTTCAAGAATTTCTATTTCAGTAGAAAGCTGTTCGAAAGATGGAGCTTCGCGGTGAATGGAATCACGGCGGGCACCTGCTTCGATTTCTGTATCAAGGTCAATTGTTTCTCCCAATACGTTGAATACGCGGCCAAGTGTAACATCACCAACCGGTACAGAGATTGGGGCACCAGTGTCAAGCACTTCCAAGCCACGGGTTAATCCGTCAGTGGAAGCCATCGCAATCGTACGAACTGTATCATCACCTAAATGAAGGGCTACTTCAAGAGTTAAGCTGATGCTAACTTCTGACTCATTACGCGCTTGAGTGCTGATTTTTAATGCGTTATAGATCGCAGGAAGCTGACCGCTTTCGAATTTCACGTCAACAACCGGACCCATAATTTGAAGAACGCGTCCTTTGTTCATCATTTTCCCTCCTAACGTACTCTTTTGAAGCATAGGGGTTCGGGAATGCGTACATTCCCTCCCTTTTTAAAAAATAATTCTTTATTCTAACGCGGCTGCTCCGCCGACGATTTCGGTAATTTCTTGTGTGATGGCCGCTTGGCGCGCACGGTTGTAGCTTAGGCTGTATGAGTTGATCAATTCCTTCGCATTATCCGTTGCATTTCTCATCGCGGTCATACGTGCAGCGTGTTCACTTGCTTTACTGTCAAGCAAAGCACCGTAGATCAAGCTTTCAGCATATTGAGGAAGCAGAACTTCCAAAATTTCTTCTGCAGACGGTTCAAATTCGTAGGAAGCAAGCTTCTTTGAAGTTGAAATATCGGAAAGCGGAAGAAGCTTCTTCTCGGTCACTTCTTGTGAAATCGCGCTTACATAATGCGTGTAGTACATAAACAATTCATCGAATGTACCATCGGCAAACATGCCAACCGTATTGGCAGCAATGTCTTTAATATCAGCGAAAGAAGGCTGATCAGAGACACCGACGATATCGAGGATGACATTCATACCACGTTTTACGAAGAAGTCGCGTGCGACTCTTCCGATTGCGATAATAGCAAACTCATCATTCGACTTATGGCGGCTTTGGATTGCCTGGAACGTGCGGCGAACCACATTACTGTTGTAAGCGCCCGCCAATCCGCGGTCCGAGGTTATGACCAAATAACCGGTTTTCTTCACTTGACGTGTCTGAAGCATTGGATGTGCAATGCCTTTGCTGCCCATTGCAACAGATGCTGTTACTTCCTGGATTTTTTCCATGTAAGGTACAAATGCTTTCGCACTCATGACTCCACGGTTCCATTTAGCTGCAGAAACCATCTCCATTGCTTTTGTGATCTGGCTTGTCTTTTTCGTCGAAGTGATTTTGGATTTTATATCGCGTAATGATGCCACAGGTTCTCACCACCCTTTTCAAAGTTTGTTCCTTAAAAAGTTAATCAAAAGGCGGGCGGAT
This sequence comes from Bacillota bacterium, assembly GCA_030705745.1. Classification (GTDB taxonomy): domain Bacteria; phylum Bacillota; class Bacilli; order Bacillales; family Cytobacillaceae; genus Neobacillus_A. The sequence continues at coordinate 6,492 of JAUZPT010000087.1, forward strand.
GCCCTCCTTTTGAACAACCAATCTTATTCGGACACCGCGAACGTCTTTTTGAAACCGTTGATCGCAGCAGACATATCTTCATCGGAAGGAAGTTCCTTCGTTGTTTTGATATGGTCTAACAACTCTTTGCGGTTGTGGTCTAACCAAGTATGGAACTCTGATTCGAAACGACGGATGTCCTGAACTGGGATATCGTCAAGGAATCCACGTGTTAACGCATAAAGAATCGCAACTTGTTTTTCTACTGATAACGGCTTGTGAAGATCTTGTTTAAGAACTTCTACCGTACGAGCTCCACGGTTAAGTTTCGCTTGTGTTGCTTTATCCAAGTCAGATCCGAATTGGGCAAATGCTTCTAGCTCACGGTATGAAGCAAGGTCCAGACGCAGTGTACCGGAAACCTTTTTCATCGCTTTAATTTGCGCTGAACCCCCTACGCGGGATACAGAAAGACCTGCATTGATCGCTGGACGTACGCCAGAGAAGAAAAGGTCAGACTGCAAGAAGATTTGTCCATCCGTGATGGAAATTACGTTTGTTGGGATATAAGCAGATACGTCGCCTGCTTGTGTTTCAATGAACGGTAATGCAGTGATTGAACCAGCGCCTTTTGCGTCGCTCAATTTCGCAGCACGTTCTAATAAACGGGAGTGCAAGTAGAAAACATCCCCTGGGTATGCTTCACGACCTGGAGGACGGCGAAGCAATAATGAAAGCTCACGATAAGCTGCGGCTTGCTTAGAAAGATCATCATATACAACAAGAACGTGCTTGCCAGCATACATGAATTCTTCTCCCATTGTTACACCTGCATAAGGAGCAAGGAACAATAATGGAGCAGGCTGTGATGCAGATGCTGATACAACGATTGTGTAATCAAGCGCACCATGCTTACGAAGAGATTCTACCGCATTACGTACAGTAGATTCTTTTTGGCCGATGGCAACATAGATACAGATCATGTTTTGGCCTTTTTGGTTAAGGATTGTATCGACTGCTACAGATGTTTTACCAGTCTGGCGGTCACCGATGATTAACTCACGTTGTCCGCGGCCAATTGGAACAAGAGCGTCGATCGCTTTAATACCTGTTTGAAGCGGCTCGTGAACGGATTTACGATCCATAACACCAGGAGCCAATGCTTCAATCGGGCGAGTTTTTGTTGTAGCAATTGGACCAAGACCATCGATTGGTTGTCCCAATGGATTTACTACGCGTCCGATTAGTTCTTCACCAACAGGAACTTCCATGATGCGTCCTGTACGGCGTACTTCGTCGCCTTCACGGATTTCCGTGTAAGGTCCGAGGATAATAATACCAACGTTGTTTTCTTCAAGGTTTTGCGCCATACCTAAAACGCCGTTCGAAAATTCAACAAGTTCTCCAGCCATGACATTGTCGAGGCCATGAGCACGAGCGATACCGTCACCAATTTGGATAACCGTACCTACATCACTCACTTGGATTTCCGACTGATAGTTTTCGATTTGCTTTTTAATCAGCGCACTAATTTCTTCAGCTTTGATGCTCATGAGTTTCACCCCTATCTAGGAAATCTTAGCTTAACAATTTACGTTCTAGACGGTCTAGCTTGCCACGCAAGCTGCCATCATAAATGCGATTGCCAATTCTCAGCTTCATGCCGCCAAGCAAATGGGTATCGACGATATTTTCGATTCGAAGAGATTTTTTGCCGACCTTCGTTGCAAAAGAAGAAGATAATGCTTCTTTTTCCGCGTCAGTCAATGGGCGAACGCTATATACCTTCGCCTCGGCAATTCCGCGGTCTTCATTCGCTAAAGCGATGAAGCCGTCAGCCACTTCCGGAATTTGATCTTCACGGTGGCGGTCTACTAGGATCATCATTGTATTCAGGACACTTGTGCTCACAGATGAAAAAGCCGCCTTTAAAACCTCTTTTTTCTTTTCAGTTGAAAGTTTGGGAGATTTCAACACTGCCTTCAATTCTGTACTTGCCGCAAGTACTTCTTTTACGACGCGAAGTTCTGCTTCAACACTGTCCAAAGTTTGCTGTTCTTTTACGATTTGGAAAAGAGCCAATGAATAGCGCTTCGCTACCATGGAGTTGCTCATCGCTGTTCTCCTGCCTCTTGAATATATTCGTTAATAAGTTGATCCTGGTCTGCTGCGCTCAGTTCTTTTTCAATCACTTTGGACGCAATCATAACTGACAAGGAAGCCACTTGTTCGCGAATGGCTGCAACTGCTTTTTCTTTTTGAGTATCGATTTCAAGCTTGGCTGCTTCTTTAATGCGTTCAGCTTCAGCACGAGCTGCAACAACGATTTCTTCGCGTTGGATGTCGCCCTGCTTTCTTGCGTTTTCCATCAAGTTTTGAGCATCTGTACGAGCTTCTTTTAATAGAGCTCTTTGTTCTTCCAAAAGCTTCTTCGCTTCTAGATTGCTGTTTTCTGCTGCCGTGATCTCACCGGAAATATGCTCTTCGCGCTGTTTCATGATGCCCATTAATGGACCCCAAGCGAATTTTTTAAGCAATGCCAACAAGATAAGGAACATAACCAGCTGGAATACTATATCTCCACCATTAAATTGGGTAACTGCTGCACCCACTACTAGATTGCTTGTTAACACCCTCGATTCACTCCCTTCAAGAGTCGTTCACTTAAGAAAAAAAGTGATGATAGAACGATTCATGCGTCATTTTACAAGACATAAATGAATGGCGAAGGTTTTTGCAATCCTCTTCGCCATTTGTTTGTTGCGTTAATTTTATCGGCCTAAAACCATGAACGCGATAACTACACCGATGATCGGTAATGCTTCAACTAACGCTACCCCGATGAACATTGTAGTTTGTAATAAACCACGAGCTTCCGGTTGGCGTGCGATTCCTTCTACTGTACGTCCTACGATAAGACCGTTACCAATACCTGCGCCGACTGCTGCTAAACCGATTGCGATTGCTGCTGCTATAAGATTCATTGAAAAGTTCCTCCTTGGAATTGTACTCATATTTTTATAATGTTCATTAAATGAACGGGTATATATTAATGGTCATGACCCACTTTATGTGACATGTAAACCATCGTTAACATAGTAAAGATGTACGCTTGAATTGAACCGACAA
>JAUZPT010000088.1 GCA_030705745.1 Bacillota bacterium
GTTGATGCCAATGCCAGGCGTTCCATGCATTCGAATTGCTGCGCAAGTGTCTTTGCTGCCTTAGCACCCACATGGCGAATGCCGAGTCCGAACAGAAGTTTTTCGAGCGAATTCGCTTTCGACGCTTCAATCGCCAGAAGCAAATTCGTCACAGATTTCTCGCCCATTCGTTCGAGGCCCAAAAGCTGCTCTTCGGTCAGTTTATATAGATCTGCGACGTCCTTAATCAATTTCTTAGAAAACAGCTGGCTAATTACCTTTTCTCCAAGTCCATCGATATTCATCGCAGTCCGGGACACAAAGTGAATCAAACCTTCCCGAATTTGCGCCGGGCATTTCGGGTTGATGCAACGAAGCGCAACTTCCCCTTCAAGGCGAACGAGCTCGCTTTCACATTCCGGACAATGCGTCGGCATATGGAAATCTTGCTCTTCTCCTGTGCGGAGGTCGGCAAGCACATTTACGACTTCTGGAATAATATCTCCTGCTTTTTTCACTACGACCTTATCACCAATTTTGATGTCTTTTTCGCGAATTAAATCTTCATTATGCAGTGAAGCACGCTGAACAGTGGTGCCTGCGACCCTAACCGGTTCAAGGATGGCCGTCGGAGTCACGACGCCCGTCCTGCCTACACTTAATTCAATATTTAAAAGCGTCGTTACGACTTCCTCAGCTGGAAACTTATAAGCGATGGCCCAGCGTGGGCTTTTAGCCGTCGTGCCAAGCTCCTCCTGCTGCTGAAGCGAGTCAACCTTTATCACGATTCCATCAATATCATACGGCAGGTTCGGCCGCCGTTCCACCCAGCCATTGACATAATCAATCACTTCATCAATGGTTGCGCACTTTCTGCGTTCCTGGTTCGTTTTAAAGCCAAGGCGATCGAGAAAATCAAGTCCCTCGCTGTGTGACTGAATTCCGGTACTCCCTGTATTTCCGATTCCATATAAAAAGACATCGAGATTTCGGGAAGCAGCAATTTTCGGATCAAGCTGGCGCAGCGATCCCGCTGCAGCATTTCTAGGATTGGCAAAGGGCTCTTCACCACGTTCTTCCTTTCCAATGTTCAATGCTTCAAAAGACCGTTTCGGCATATAAGCTTCGCCGCGAACTTCCAGCGTCACTTGCTCCTTCAAACGGAGCGGGATCGATTTAATGGTCTTTAAATTGGCGGTAATATCCTCCCCAATGGTGCCGTCACCACGTGTTGCTCCTTGTACGAATAAACCGTCTTCGTAGCGTAATGACACAGCCAAGCCGTCAATTTTCAATTCGCAAACATACGAAAAATCATCGTCGGCATTTTGGCGGATCCTCCTGTCGAAATCGCGCAAATCCTGTTCATTGAAGGCATTTCCAAGGCTTAGCATCGGTGTGCGATGCTCGACTTTTTCAAACATGTCGAGGATTGCCCCACCTACACGATGCGTCGGGGAGTCCGGAGATTGGAACTGAGGAAACTGTTCCTCAAGCTCGATTAATTCTCGCAAAAGACGATCATATTCGGCATCAGGCACCGATGGCTTGTCTAATACATGGTATTCATATCCATACTGATTCAACAATGTCTGCAATTCTGTTATCTTTCTTTCAGCAGTTTGCAAGTCCATAAATTCATTCCTTTCGTAAAGGAGATCGATCAATTACTAAGCTTTTTTAATCGGTGCGAACTTTGCCAGCAGGCGTTTGATTCCGGTAGGGCTTGGGAAGGCAATATCAAGCTCGGTTCCTTCACCTTCGCCTTTCACGCTAACAACGGTACCAATGCCCCATTTTCCGTGTTCGGCTTTATCTCCGACCTTCCAGCCGAGAGCATCCCCGCCTGTCGATGCCATCACTGGGCGTGCGACCGGTTTTCTCATTGCAGGTCCTGAAGCAGGTGTGCCAAACGATTTGCCCGCACTTCCAAAAGAGGTGCCTCGGCTGCCAAGTGGCGTACTCGCTTTTTTAACCGGCTCGACTCCATCCATCAAATCTTCAGGAATTTCCTTAATGAATCGGGAAGGCGGATTCATGTTGGTTCGGCCGAATAACGTTCTCATTTGGGCATTGGTCATAAACAGCTGCTGCTCCGCCCTTGTGATCCCTACGTAAGCGAGGCGGCGTTCCTCTTCCATTTCCGCTTCTTCCATTAATGAACGGCTATGCGGGAAGACGCCTTCCTCCAGGCCAATGAGGAATACAACCGGAAATTCAAGTCCCTTGGCCGAATGGAGCGTCATAAGCACGACCTCTTCCGCTTTTTCTCCATCATCATTCATCGAATCGATATCGGCAACGAGAGCCAAATCAGTCAAAAATCCAACGAGCGTTTTATCTTCATTTGTTTCTTCAAAGTTTTTCGTAACAGACAATAATTCGTCTAAGTTTTCGAGGCGGCTTTGTGCTTCGAGTGATTTTTCCGCCTTCAGCATTTCTCGGTAGCCCGATTTTTCAAGGACGTCCTCTACGAGCTCAGTAACCGTCAAGAATTCCTGCATTTGGGTATGCCCTTTAATTAAATCCCGAAACTCGGCAGCTGCTTTCGTTGTTTTCGGGCTTAAGCCGATCAATTCAATCGATTCGAGGGCCTGATAAAGAGATAAATCATGCATCGCTGCAAAATTGGCGATTTTATCGACCGACGTTGAGCCGATGGCACGTTTCGGCACGTTTATGACACGTTGTAGGCTAATATCATCATCCGGATTGGAAATGAGGCGCAAATATGCAAGCATGTCCTTGATTTCTTTTCTGTCATAGAACTTGGTGCCGCCAACAATCGTATAGTCGATATTCGATTTAAGCAGCACTTCCTCCATCACACGCGACTGGGCGTTCGTCCGGTAAAGAATGGCGATATCAGACTGCTTCTTGCCGTCTCTCACCATTTCTTTTATTTTTCCGGCAACGAACTGTGCTTCTCCCTGCTCACTATCCGCACGATAATAAATGATTTTATTTCCTTCATCGTTTTCCGTCCAAAGATTTTTCGGCTTGCGATTCATATTTTTCGAAATGACCTCATTTGCAGCAAGAAGGATCCTTTTGGTCGATCGATAGTTTTGTTCAAGGAAAATCGCCTGTGCATTCGGATAATCCTTTTCAAACGAAAGGATATTCGCAATATCCGCACCCCTCCATCGATAGATGGACTGATCAGAGTCACCAACCACGCAAAGGTTTTTAAAACGGCTCGCCAGCAACTTCACAAGGAGGTATTGCGCCCTGTTCGTATCCTGGTACTCATCGACATGAATGTATTGGAACTTGCGCTGGTAGTATTCAAGCACTTCCGGCACACGTGTGAACAATTGAATCGTCTTCATGATCAAATCATCGAAATCGAGTGCCTGGTTTTTACGGAGGCGACGCTGGAATTCCTCATACACCTCACTGACTCTCTTCTGATAATAATCACCGGCTGTTTTCGCAAAATCTTCCGGCTCGATCAATTCGTTTTTGGCCGAGCTGATGGAGCCAAGAACCGCACGAGGATCCAATTGCTTTGGATCGATGTTTTTATCTTTTAAAATACCTTTAATGACCGAGAGCTGGTCGGTCGTGTCGAGGATCGTAAAATTACGGTTAAAACCAATCCTGTCAATATCCCTGCGCAAAATTCTCACACACATCGAGTGGAACGTTGAAATCCAGATTTGTTCAGCGACGCCACCCATCATTTTCGAAATACGGTCCCTCATTTCACGGGCAGCCTTGTTTGTAAACGTGATGGCTAAAATGTTATAGGGAGCAATTCCTTTTTCAACCATTAAGTAGCCAATTCTGTGCGTTAAAACCCGCGTCTTTCCACTTCCTGCACCGGCCATTATTAACAGTGGCCCATCCGTCGCCTTGACGGCATTTTGTTGTTCCGGATTTAATCCATTTAAAAGCTTGTCTGTTAAAAATTGCATCGTCTTCACCACCAACCAAACGTTTGTTCTTATTTTTATTTTACCGTTCGAATTTCCTTTGTGCAACGGTTACCTTAAGCTATTTTTAAATGTCTTCAAATTCATAAAGTAGTCTACTGATTTATGAATGCATCTTCGTATCCACGTGGAATCGAATCTTTACTGAACTGCTATTACAGTTTTAAGCGCTTCTTCAATGTTTTCATAAATCGTGTTGCCCACGACAATTACATCAGCATGAGTCGCCATTTCTGCCGCCTGTTCTGCTGTGGCGATTCCTCCACCGTAAAAGAGGGTCGACGTTTGCAGCGTGCGCTTCACTTCTTCAGTTACGCGTGGATCGCCGTAAGTTCCACTGTATTCCAAATAAAAAATTGGCAGGTGGAACATTTTTTCCGCCATCATCGCAAAAGCCTTTACATCATCAATCGACAAATCCGTATTGGCATTGGTCAGCTGAGCCGCTTTGCAGTCTCCATTCAAAATGCAATAGCCTTCCATAGCGACTTCATTCCAATCGATTATTTCGCCAAATTCCTTCACGGCTTCAACATGTAAGCCTGTAACCCATCGCGGATCCCGGCTATTTAATACTGTCGGGATAAAATACAGATCAAAACCCGGCGTAACCGTTTCAATACTAGACACCTCGAGCACACATGGTACTGTATAGCGGCGGATTCTTACCATTAAATCAAGAACATTGTCGAGCGTAACACCATCCGTTCCGCCAACAATGACAGCATCTGTGCCTGACTCGCATATTCTTTCCAAATGTTCATCCGATATTTCTTTATTGGGGTCGAGTTTAAACGCATGGCGCCACTCGCGAAAATCGTACATCCCAAAATCCTCCCATTCGCTAGTCCATTTCACCATTATATCATTTGGAGTAAATATTAAAAAAGAAAACGGCGGAATGCATTCATAGAAATGATTTCCTCACAAACAATGAGTCAATGTGGCTTAAACTGCACCACAATTAAAAAGCAAAAAGAGGCTGACTCAAAGGGTCAGCCTCTTTGTTTTATGCCTCTTCGTTTACAGTTTGTTCATCAAAGTCCTTAATTCGATCCAGCGCCATTTCGTAGGCATCATTTCCATAATTCAAACAGCGCTTGACACGCGATATCGTCGCTGTGCTAGCACCTGTTTCAGTTTCAATTTTATGGTACGTTTTTCCATCCTTCAGCATTCTGGCTACTTCAAGACGCTGTGCCAACGATTGAATTTCATTGATCGTGCAAAGGTCGTCGAAAAAACGGTAGCATTCTTCTAAATCATTTAATGACAGTATGGCTTTAAAAAGCTGATCCAGCTCTTTTCCTCTAAGTTTATTGATTTGCATTCTTTACTCTCCTTTAAATCTATTGGACGTTAAATTTCACACTTTTTAAAAGGCCAGGTTCGGTCGGAATGATGTTTACCCACGTTTTTCCCGGGACAAATGGCACTTCGGATCCATTTAGGAAAGGGACAATTCTTCCATCGAGGTTTTTCCATTCGACTTCATTCAACTTCCCTTTTTGAAGTAGATAGGCTTTCCCGCCGGATTTCATGTCAATTTCCCTGCGCCCTGATTTATCAACGATTTGATGCTTCATTTCAACAATGAAAATATTATCAAGCAAAATGGGGGCTTTCGTTTCCAAATCAATCGTCTGTACATCGGTCGAAAAGCGTTTGTATTTTCCTATTGTCGGATCATAATCATATCTGGCATTGAAAATTCTGCTTCCATAATACGAAACTAATGCTGAATGAACATCCCTGCCAGACAGTTTACCGCTTTCCTCATCCGTCATAAACGTAAAGGCGGCAGGAGTTTTTGTCATTTGATAATGCCTTAGTCTGGCACCTTTTAAAATGTTTTGATACGTAATATACGAATTGTGGGGTGGTTTTCGGAAACTTGCTCGTTTGAATAACGTTCCGTCGTACTCCATCCCGTTCAAATTATCAATATAACCCGACTGAAGCATTCGCTTCGCTTCCGGACTGTAACCGTGGGCAATGTACAGACTGTCCAATCCTTTTGCAAGCTCAATATAGTAACTGCGCGCACTTCGGACAGGTCCAACTTTTTCAGGTTTTTCACTTTGAAAAACAGCGAGAAATCTGGTCACGTTCCCCTCAGCGAGAATTTCATAAATAATATCTGCTTTATTTAAACCAGATTGTGGCCGCGCTTGTGGCAAGTTATTGATCATGACTGCGACCGCCCTGCCATCCGTTTTCTCCTTTGACCTTATTCCAGTCAGCGGGAATTGATAAGGGAGAGACGTATCCTTTTCCGTTTGTTTTTCAACTTTAGGTATTTCATTCGTTTTTTCGGAAGTTTTTTTATGGACTTCTTTATGGCTGCAGCCCGACAGAAGCAATAGAATGGCTGTTGTTACAGCAGCCCATCTTTTAATCATATAAACACCCCTAATTAAAGCTTGGTGCTGCCTAATCTCAAAAAGAAGTCGATCTCTTTCATATTTTAACGCATTATCGATGGAAAGAGTATCATTTTATTCATGACGTCGTACATTCCTTGCTGGGTAATGCGGATATACGGCAAATGGGTCGAAGAAAAGAATAACAGGCTGTATACAGGGTCGGAAAATGCATAACCTCTCTCCCTAAGCTCAGCAAGCAAACGTTTTTCTTTCTCGATCAATTCCTCCACAGGCAAATCGGTCATGATCCCTCCCAATTCAAGAGGAATTTCACAAACAGATTGCCCTTTCTCGGAAAGCACGATGCCACCGCCCAACTGACGCATTCGATTAAAGGCATTCAGCATATCGTCCTTGTTTTTTCCAATTAAGATAATATCGCCTGTATTGGAGAAAGAACTGGCCAATCCGCCCACATGGGTTGCAAAACCCTTTAACAGCGTATTAATTCGCCACTTTCCTTTTCGATCAATCAGCATGAAGAAACACTCATTGTGCTCGCACGAAAGTTCATCGGTTGAGACGTCAATCGAAATCGAGTACGGCTTCGTAATGACCGCATTTTCCATTTGAATCCCGAATGGCATGGAAAACTGCAGATCGTCTCCATTCAGATCCCAATCCATCATCATCGGCCCGAGACCGTGTTCCTCCCAATGAATTGGAGAGAATTCGTTTATTTTTTTGCCTTCTCGTTTGACCCATTTCCCTTTCGAAAGCACCGACACGGGAGTTGGATTTTCTTTATTTTTTAAAAAATTGATGCTAGCTACACGGCCGGTCGCAATATTTCCATGAAGATGCTCGATATTGTAGTACCGGGCCACGTTAACGGTTCCCATATTATATGCATCGATGAGCGGAACACCTTTTCCGATAGCAATTCGAATCATTTGGTCGATCATTCCTTGTTCATAAAACCCAGAGGAGGAACCGTCTGTCGTAAACATTAATTTATCGTACGCTTCTATTCCAAGGCGTTTCATGTCGTCAAGCAATGATGGCAAATCAGGCCTGATGGACGAATAACGCAGTGAAACCATATAACCCTGCATCAAGCGATTGTACACCTCTTCACCTGTCATCGCCTCATGGTCACAATCCGCACCCAATAGCATCATTTTGGCGAGCGTTTTCTCAGAAGCACCTGGAAAATGCCCTTCGATTTGCTTGCGCCTCCGCTTTGCTTCTTGAATCCAATGTAGCATCCAGTCATCCCCGTCAAGCAGCTTTGGCCACCCAGTTAATTCACCACCCTGCAAAACTGAATCGAGCTCAAGCCACGATTTAATATTGCTCTGAGAAAATACTTTGTCCTCGTTCTGAATTTCTGTCTGCGCATCAAATCTGCACCACCAGAACATGCTGACGGGACCTCTTTGCAATTCACTCAACAATGAAAACGCTTTCTTTGTTTCCAAATGCAAAACAAGGGCCATATTATCATTTAACAGTGTTGTTGTTCCAAAATGGGAAGCATAAGCCGCCAAGGAATGGGGATTATATAATTGAAATGGATGTGCGTGGGGTTCAATATAACCCGGAACGAGAATTTCGTCGCTGCAATCCATCACTTCACAGCCGTCCAGATTTTCTGGCAGTCTGTCGCCAACATACACAATCCGGTCACCTGAAATCCAGATGTTGGCTTTCATCCACTGTCGAAAAGTCTGATTTAAATAGGTGGCATTTTTCAATAAAATGTCCGGCGATTTTGAACCATCGATAACAGCAACATGTTCACGCAAGTGCTTACTTTTCCAACGGTAACGCTGTTCCATCCTAGGTGACCCTCCTTTAAGTTGATTTTAAAAATTTAATTTGCGATTTATCAAAAAGATTGATTTTCGAATCGAAGTCATGGTGCTAATTTCACAAAAAAGAAAGCCCTTACAAAAACTGTCGATTCTATCCTACCATACTTCCATTTATGCCGCATTAAGGATTTGGAAATAAATTATCAAATTTCAAGAAGGAGTGCACAATATGAAAATCAAACCGAATATTGGAATCATCAACGCTTTAATCCGCATCACAATCGGCTTTACCGTTATCTCCTGGAGCACAGCTAAACTGGTCAAAAAGCCTTGGCGTGATTCATACTTGTTAATGGCCATGCTCGGGGCAATGAAAATCGCCGAAGGTATCGTCCGCTTCTGTCCTGTCACAGCACTTTTTGAAAGAGGACAGGACATGATGGGGGGAAATGACGGGTTTATGAAGCATGATGATCATAATCACGAACCATTCGTCCCAGCGAATCATTCAGATAAGAAAGAAGATAAAGGCGGGTCGGTTGAAAACCAAGCGCTATTCGAACAAATTAAAAACTCCGTCGCTGGAGGAGACCTTGATGGAGCGAAGCTTGACAAAATACTTCCGACAAATCCTTCATAAGTTTGGCTCGATGCCTCATTGCTTTTTGCGATGAGGCACTTTTTATGTGTGCAATAGAGGACTTCGGGCTGGGGAAATTGCAATTGTAGATAAACAACGAAATTTTGTAGATAAACCGGAGAAAAATGTAGATAAACGGTGAAAAATTGTAGATAAACATGGGAAAAATGTAGATAAACGTGAATATTTATCTTTTAATACTCCAAATACCCTTTTTTATACATATAAAAGATGAGTTTTGCTTCCCAGCCTCATTTTTCATCCTTTCGATGTAGATAAAATACGGCGAAAGAGCAATGTTGAAAAAACTCCCCTCGATTATCATTACAGTATCGAATAACTGGGAGGTATTAAAATGAAGAGTGCAAAATTGTATGAAACACATGTGTACACGAGGAATCTTGAAGCAGCAATAGCCTTTTATGAAGGCCTTGATTTGGAGCTTGCGTACGTAATAAATGAAAGAAGGGTAGCTTTTTTCTGGCTCGGGGATGCTGATAAAAAGGAACAAATGCTTGGAATTTGGGAGGTGCCTGAAGAAAAATTCAGGACGTCACATTTTGCTTTTTACGTTTCATTGGATGAATTATTACAGGTTCCTGCTTTCCTGCTGAAACGGGGAGCCCAAGTACTCCCTTCTTTCGGATTGGATGCATCGGAACCGGTTGTTCATACATGGATGCCTGCTGCTTCCTATTATTTTCAGGATCCTGACGGAAATTCGCTTGAATACTTGGCACTCATCGACGGAGATCCCAATCCCGAGCTCGGTGCTGTCCATTTAAGTACCTGGCAGAAACATGGAGCCACCAGCTGAAAAA
>JAUZPT010000089.1 GCA_030705745.1 Bacillota bacterium
AATAGTTCGTTTCTATAAAACATTTCCAGCATACTCTCATAGCGATTAAAAAAAAAACGGTAAACTACTTAAATAGTATTTAAAAAAGCTAGTAAATGGATACCAACTAAGGCATCTTTACCAGCTTTTTATCCGTTCTATTTATTAACTTACACTAAATTTCTGTATTTCTTGTTGTAAATCATAAGCAAGGTCTAACAAGGAATGTACAGATGCTGAAATCTCTTCCATTGATGCGTTCTGTTCTTTTGCCGATACGGCAACCTGCTGGGTATTTTTTGCCGACAGATTGGAAATGGCAGAAATCTCATTCATTACATTCACCATTTCTTCCGATCCGGCATTCACCTCTTCAACTACTGCCGAAACCTCCTGAGCCTGAAAAGAGATCCCATTGACCATATCCAGTATTTCTTTAAAAGCCTTTCCAGTTTCATTTACTTTTTGAATCCCTGTTTGGACAGATTCAGTTCCCTCTTTCATGGATCCAATGACATTCACGATTTCTTTTTGAATTTGTGCAATAATTTCACGAATCGAATCGGTTGCCCGGCTGGATTGTTCCGCTAATTTTCGTACTTCATCCGCAACAACTGCGAAGCCTTTTCCGTGCACGCCCGCTCTGGCAGCTTCGATTGCGGCATTGAGTGCCAGTAAGTTGGTTTGGGCTGAGATTTGAGAAATAACCTCTACAATTTGGCCAATTTCCTTTGACCTTTCACCTAGTTCATTAACAATGCGGGAGGTTTGCCCTACGTGCACTTGAACTTGATTGATTTTTCCCACTGTATCCAAGGCAATTGCATTCCCTGAGTCAGCCATTTCATTGGCCTTAACACTCAGGTCTACTACAGCTTGGATCGATTTTGCCACCTGTTCCATTCCGTTAGAAATCTCTGAAACGACATGATTGGCCTGGACAGAGTGCATTGCCTGCCTTTCAGAACCAACGGCAACCTCTTGTATCGAAGAAGAAATCATTTCCGCCGCCCGGCTCGTTTGTTCCGAGCTAGCCAATAATTGTTCGGAGGCAGTAGCAACCATATGGGAACTAGAACGAATTTGTCGGATCAAATTGGCCAGGCTCGTTCCCATCGCATTAAAGGATTGGGCGAGGACACCAATTTCGTCTTTATTTTTCACCTGGACTGGATCCATTGTCAGGTCACCGGCTGCTGCCTGCTGCAGATTTTTCGTCACCCATACGAGAGGCCTTGAGATCATTCGGGCTACGATAAACGCCACAGCCAATCCAAGAAAGATCGCCAAAACAAGAATAATAGAATTTAAAGTCGTTCCTGCTTTTAAAATTTTATCCCCTTCCGCACTGGCTTTATTTGCACCATCACGGTTTATTTTTACAATTAAAAGAAGGTAATTCTGCATGTCTTTATAAGTCAGGTTCGCTTTATCCATTGTATCGAGAAGCAAGGCGGCATTTTCTTTTCCAGCTCCCTTTATTACATTCATATCCCGCCCTTCACTTAGAAAATCAAGGTGAATGGACTCATATGTACTCCATTTTTTCTTTAATTGATCAAACAGGGTTCTTTCCTCAGTGGAGACCATTGTTTTTTCGTATTTTTTAAAGCTTTTGTCAATGTCACCAAAGGTTTTGTCCATCTCTTTTTCAAGAGCCTGGCGCTGCTGTTCATCCCCCTGCAAAATAAACTTATAATCCAACGCATTTATATGTTCCATCAGGTAACTGATATTATTGATCTCTTCCACGCCAGGAAGCCAGCTTTTCATAATTTCCTGTGATTTATTATTGATCTGGTTCATGCTCCAAAAGGACACACCACCTAAAGCACCCATGAGAATGAGGATAACAAAAAATCCTCCATATATCTTCCTTTGTACGGAAAAGCTGCTCTTTTTCATTGTAATAACTCCTCCACTGCTAATTTCAACCGATCCCGAACATATCAATAGTTATATCGGTAAATTTTACTAGAAGTAAAGAAGAATTGTAATACTTTTTTGAAAAATTAATTTTTTCAAAAAAAGACCCCACCTCGAAAGGTTGGGTCCGGAATTTCTTATTGCCCGATTCTTTTTGGTGCTTATTTTTTTAGATGGTACGGAACGGTCGTGATAACCACATCTTTATGACGAAGGAACCAAATTCTTAGTTGAAGCGCCGTTTGATTGTGCATCAGATTATGCCACCATTTTTTCGGAATAAACTGTGGAATGACCAAATGGATGTGCCCTGCGCCTTTCTTTTCCTCGACTAAAGTAATGAACCGGTTCAGCGGTTCCAACACCGTGCGATACTTGCTTCGAAGAACGGGAGGCGGCACGGGGAACCCCAATCCTTCCACTTTTTCTCCATTTTATCAATCGACTCATTATCGAATCCGACATAGACGGCAATTACGTCGCTGCTTATGCTTTTTGCAAAAGAGAGGGAAATTATATTGGGAAGTTCAGGGGCGGCTCTTTTTCAGCACCGCTTTTAAGGATCGTTCTGATTGGATGTTGAAATCTCCTGCAAATTCATTTAATTTCCGGGCATGGGATGGTTTGACTCCCATTAATTTCACTTGATTTCCATTCATATATTGAATCATCGAAAACAGCTGTTTCAGTTTCAGTAACCCCTGTTTTTCAATATTACCCGTTGCAGATAAGTCAAACAGAATTTCATCATACTCACCTTCGTTCACCGCATCTAGGACGTGATGAGTAATCGTCTCCATTTTCTCCTCCGTAATATCCCCGAACAGCGGCACAAAAGCCATTTTGTCACTAATCGGAAGAAACGGGCCGGAAAGAGCGTTCAGCTCTTTTACCGCAAGTTCCAATGCTTCTTTTTTTTCAAAAAGCTCAAAGTCCGTCGAAGCGAGCCTTTGCTTTAAGGCAACAAGCTTTTCTTCAAGTACCTGCATCTTTTCATCTTTTGGAATAAAAATAATCGTTGCTATTTTATTTTCCCACGATAGATGTACATCGCAAAGCAGGAAGAGCTTGTCCTTGCCTCTCATATTTACTTCTAAACTCGTGTCACCTTGGAAGGGTTTCA
Organism: Bacillota bacterium; assembly: GCA_030705745.1. Lineage (GTDB taxonomy): Bacteria > Bacillota > Bacilli > Bacillales > Cytobacillaceae > Neobacillus_A. The sequence continues at coordinate 3,029 of JAUZPT010000089.1, forward strand.
AATACGGCTGCATCTTTGGAAAGCTCCCACTATCAATGCAATCTGGGAGGACTTGCAGCGACTCCCCCAGCAGATGTTTTGCTTTCCGTGAGATGAATGTAATTTCACCATGTTGGTTGAAACAGATAAATGGCACCGGCATCTCCTGTATCATCGGGAAGAAGAAATCCTTTCATCGGAGAAGGTCTTCAGCCAATATTCCATCTGTATCAGATTGTTGAGAACGGTGCATTTCCCACTCGTATACTGAACTAAATCGTATTGACCAGCCAGCCTTCCACCTACCAAAATAACTGGACGGTGGGGTAAAACAGCAAGCTGTTCCACATATTTTTTCAATTGAGGAAGATGATACACAATGGAAACTGAGAGTCCAATGACGTCAGGCTGCCACTTATTCGCTGTCGCATACGCATATTCCAAAGGCAGACTTGATCCAAAGTATTTTGTTTCCCAGCCACGCTCTTCGAACAAATGGTTTACCATTTTCAGTCCGAGGTAATGCTGTTCTCCCTCCAAGCATAAGAACATCGCTCTTTTATCTGCTTCTTTATTTTCAGGAAGTTGAAAAAGCCGGCTCATGACATAATCACACACTCCAGTTGCCAAGTGTTCATCCGCGACAGAGATTTCATTCCTCTCCCATAGCGCCCCTATTTCATACATTGCTTCAGTAAATAAATCCTGGTAAAGATAGATCCATTCTTGAGAAGGCTGTTCACGGATAAAGCTGATCGCTCCCGCAGCATCCCCGTCCAAAAAGAATCTTGCCAGTTTTCCCCCCTTAGTTCTCGGCATTCCATCACCTTCCTTCAGCATCCAGAACGGTGTTTGCTTTTTTCAAATAATGAATGAAGCGAACAACCTTTTCATCTTCCTTCTTTGACTTATCGCTCTCAAGCGTTTCGATAATGAGGTTGAAATTTTCCATCAGCAACTCCGTACTCATTCCAAACTTTTGTAAAATCCCGTTCAACCACATGGCATAATCGTTGAAAATCTTCTCGTCGTCCATTTCATACGCTGTTTGCAAGTGCTTAAAGTGATGATAATTATCTTCTATGCACTTCTGCCTTCCTTTTTCACCGTAACGTTGCATCAGCGATGGATCATTCTGATAGATTTTCTCTGTTATTTTTAAAACCATTTCATCTATATACGTACCCATCATGTCGCTACCACCTTATACTGCTTGACGGTAGGAACTATGGCTGCCAATTCTTTGTCCGGGTATTTTTTTTCTAACTCATGGATTTTCTTGAAATCCTCGCTTCGAACCCAGCGTAGATAATCCTCTTTTGTTGAAAACAAAAGCTGGACAGTCAATTCACCAGCCCGCTTATCATTTTGCAAAAGAAAAAAATCGATAAAACCTTCTGCTTGGTCGACCGCTCTCGATCGATTTTTATAAATCTGAATTACTTCTTCCGCTTTATCATTTGGTACGTCAAAGGTAGAAAATACCGTATACATTCAGACCTACCTCCATTTCCCAAATTTTTAAAATTCAACTTCAACTATAACACTCTTGTGTTTGATAAAGCCAGAGATAAGGGTTATAGGGGACGGTTCTTGTTCTTGTGCTTCTACGTCAATATCCATGGATTATAATGAAGCAATCCTCCACGACTATCACCTATTAACCTTGCGTATTCTTTTTTGAGACGAAACTACGAAAAGCGCCATCGAGCCAAATGTGCAAACCCCGTTTCCAACAATTACCTCTATCCCCTTTTTAAAAGATAAAATAATATAATAGAAGAATCATGTAATGGAGGTAATAATTTCATGAAAAAGTTATTAACAACAAGTGTATTAGCAACATCGCTATTAGTAGGGGTCGCGGCACCTGCATTCGCCAAAACAACTACACCTACTGTAAGCGTCACAAAAATTAAGGAAGCGAAAGCTCAAGCAGTCAAGTCCATGGATGGCATGCGCGCGACTGTAAAATCATACAAATCCGAGTTGGACACAATCAACGTCTTTCTAGTGCGCACCGAGGAAATGCGCAGTATTTTTAGACAGATTGGGCTCAATTATATTGTGAACGAATCGAATTACGAATATAATGGTTTCTCCGAATCTTTATATAATTTAAAAACCTACTTAAGCAATGAGCAACTCGCTTTTGACCAGAACGAAATCAATGCGTTTGCATCAAGAGGAAATGTACAAGCAATAAAAAATGTAGAAGCCACCTTTAAAAAGAATGTAAGTGTTACCGCTAAAATGATTCACACTAAAGATTTCGCATATTTCACTAATTTATTTGAAAATACTGCAAGATTGTGCACGTTAGGTCAGATTAACGATTGGTTCCAAGGAGATCTGTCCACCATCGAAAAGTACTACGAAGAGAACGGTCAATATAAAGCATCGATTGAATCACAGGGCTATGATATCATCACGCATTACCGTAAACCAATGATGGATTACCAAAAATACACCTCAATGGTTACCGAAGTGAACGGGGTGATGAGCCGTGCGAACGCAACAAATTTAGACCAGATCAATAACGACTTAACGGATTGGGTTGTTGCAAAGCCGACCGGCCTTAAGTATTTAAGAGATTTGCTGCCTGCGCACCTTAGTTCGGAAATAGACAGTCTAAAGAAAGAAAATGATAAGCTGAAGTCTTTGTTATTGAACATGCAGGACTTAAGAAGTAAATATTTAGGTCAGTAAGCTGGAGCAGGGCTAAATGCCCTGCTACTTTTATGAAACAAAGGCGGAAAAGAAATGAAAAAAATATACACAATTATCATGATAAGTTTGATGCTGTTTGCGACCGCGGGTTTAGCACCACGTGCCGCTCACGCAGAGGAACTAACCTATCTCTTTTGCAAAGACTATGCCCACCTTCCTTCAATCACCTGGAATGGGATGGAATTAAAGAGAGGTCAAGTTGGCTTTCTAAAAGTATTGAAACCCACACCTCTTTATAAGCCCGATGGGAAGAAAAAAATCAGCGTCAGAACTTTGAAGCCTGGCGAAACCTTTCGAATCTATAATTTTTTACCCGGCATGCTAGGCATTGGCTCCGGAATGTATATCCATCAAGACAACCGAGTTAAATTCGAAACGCCTAGCAAAACGAAGCTATTGGCCGTTCAGTGTCAATACGCCCCATTTGGACCAAAACGGGATATGACCGATGTGAAAACGTTATCGTTTCATCCGATTGATTCAGCGTTTGACGAATCTCGTCCGATTTTGTATACCATCAACACAGCGGACCATACATTGCATTCTGTAAATGCATTGACAAAGGAAGAACGGATTCTCCCTTTAAGTGGGAAACCTGAACGGTTGTTTGTGAAAAACAACAAAATTTACGTGACAATTGTTAATAAGCCACATGATTCCTACTGGATGAAAGAACAGCAAACGGGCGCGATTGATATGATTGATGCATTGAGTTTTAAGAAGCTCAAGACCATTCAACTCGCTCTAGATCCATACGACATTGTCGTAGACAAAAAGAACGTGATCTATGTTTCAGGTGGTTCGGGTCAATCTCCGGGAATGTACTGTATCAACACCGAAACCGGCGTACAGTATTACGATTGGTGGATGAGTGAAAAAAGTGCATTAGAATTTAGTGCGGATGAAACAATGCTGTATGTTTATGATATGAGAAAGGGTTTGTCGAAAAGCTTCTTTCGTTACCCGATTCACGATGGAAAGGTAGACTATCCACTGAATAAAACGACCGACATGCCTTTTAGACAAGTCTTGTCCTTCATTCAAGTATCGCCAGATGGGAAATACATTTTCGACAATACGGGTCAATATTATAACCGGGACTTTCTCTATATTGACGATCTTAAGTCACCTCTATCTTCTTCTCCGTATGATGCGATCACGTTTGATCAATCGCAGAACCGGTTCTATGTCGCATGGGGCAGAAACATATATGAATACAATTATTCGTCGTTCCAAATCACCAAAACGCTATACCCTTTTTGGAACGTCGAGAAAATGTGGATTCAAAACGGAAAGCTTTTTACCTTAACGGTAGATTCTAATAAAAAGGGACATATTGAAACACTATCCATTTAGTACAGCGGTTTTGCTATCGAAGACGAAGCTTAGATTTTTATAGAAATACAACCAGAACGATTTAGAGGAGAATTTTTTATAATGAGAAGTATCATTTACGCAGTCATCGTCAGTTTATTGTCAACGTTCATTATTAGCGCACATACACCTCATGCCTATGCATCGATGAGTGAGGCTACGCCGATTCTATTGAATCAGCATATCCCAGGCACGATCACGGATGTTGCCCAAAAAGATTTTTACAAGGTGAGCTTGCCAAGCGATGGAAACTTGCATGTCGCGATGAAAAATGTCTTAAACGCAAGCTGGCACATGACGGTGCTTGATGACAAAGGAAACCAGCTGGATGACATTACGACCGATAAATCCGCTACAGCAGAAAATAGCGAAGTTCAAGTTGGGCTAACGCAAGGCGACTATTATATTGAAGTCGAAAACAGCAGCAATTCTACGGGTGTAGCATATGACTTATCAACATTATTTGAGAGCAGCCCGTATTTTGAAAAAGAAAACAACGATTCACTGGCAACAGCGACTCCCATTTCCTTCGACCATCCATATAAAGGAAATCTCAGTACCATTAATGATCAGGATTATTACAAAGTAGTTGTTGAGCATGATGGAAACTTATCCCTTTCCATTCAGCAGCAATCAAATGCTTCATGGGGTGGATTTATATTTAACAGCAAGGGTGAGGTTTTGGAGTATATTAATAATAATAAAGAAATCCCTCTGTCAGCTAGCGATAACTTCACGCAAATCGGAGTTGCAAAAGGAACGTACTACATTCAAATCGTATTTCAGAAAGAATCCGTTCATAACCCATACACCTTTAGCGTTGGATTTACTAGCAGTGATTTTTTCGAAAAAGAGTTAAACGATAATGTAACCTCTGCTAATCAAATTCTCTTAAATCAGCCATATACAGGTACAATCAACGAGTATTATGATAATGATTACTTTAAGTTCACCCTTCCGGCAGATGGAAATATCACCTTCTCTATGAAGCAAAAACCAAACGCGAGCTGGTATGCCTATATTCTAGATGCAAAAGGCGAAGTTTACGCGTGGAATTGGACGGAATCAGGTCAAACTCCAGCTGAAAACTTAGATCTAACAGTTGGTCTTCCAAAAGGAACCTATTACATCAAAATCTCACCCTATTACTTTGCAACTGATATTCCGTATCAATTTACTGTCAAATATACCGCAAGTCCGTATTACGAGAAAGAATTTAACAATACATTATCGTCGGCGAATCCGATTCTTTTGAACCAATCCTATGTCGGCATTCTGCAAAACGGAAATGACAAAGATTTTTACAAAGTGACGGTAAATCAAACCGGATATGTAGAATTTAAAATGAGTAATCTTGCACCAGGCATGAGTTGGATAAATAGAATTCTAAATTCTAGCGGTCGTGAAATTAAAAGGTTCACGACTGGATATAGTAAGGGGTATACATTGTTTAAAACTTACCTTCAAAAAGGAACATATTATATAAATGTGACCGATAACGGTACTACCTTAACTTATCCTTATGAATTAAAAGTCGCACAGTACTCGAACCCGCTTGCAGCAACGCAACTCACGATCAAAAATAACAAAAACAAAGCAGACGTAATTGCCATAAGCAAAGCCGCAAAAGGTGATGTTATTAAAGTGTACAACACTAAGAAGCAATTGATCTCTTCCAAAACGTCAACTGGCACTTCCGTCTCAGCAACTGTGAAGCAGCTAGGAGCAGCAGCGGGAACGATTTACGTAACCGTCACCCATTCGGGGATGCTCGAGAGCGATTACACCGTAAAGAAATTTAGTAAAGAATAATTATCGAAAACGAAAAGGCGTCCAGCTAGTTAAAGTGGACGCCTTTTTCTTACCCTTCTTGCTGCAATTCCTTATTCCTTTTCGCAATTAAAGGCATCAATGTAACAATGCCCACCACAAGCAGCAGCGCTGATGCTTCATAGAGATATTCGAGCGATAGTTGCGTTTTTAACCATCCGGAAGCGGTCATCGTGACGACCATTGCTCCCATGAAAAGCGGATTTAAGATTCCGTTTACTCGGCCGATAAACGCTTCTTCTGTGTTTTGCAAAATCATCGTATTGATTCCAATGTGGATACACGGCATAAACAAGCCTGAAAAAAACTGCGAGGCAAGCGTTAGCCAAAATGAATCCGAAACACCCATGCCGATAAAACCAATCGCACTTGCTGCTAATCCGATGGAAAGCAGTGTTTGAGGTGCGAGTTTCCGCGAAAAGCCAACGATGACGGCACCACCAAGTATCATCCCAATTCCAAAGGCCGCCATTAACCATTGCAAATCTTCCTTCGGGAGCCCTAACTTTTCAGTAATTAGAAACACACCAAGCGGCTG
>JAUZPT010000009.1 GCA_030705745.1 Bacillota bacterium
AGCCGCTTTCCATCCTTGGTCATAATCGATTCCGGATGAAATTGAACACCCTCAATCGGCATTGTCTTATGCCGGATAGCCATGATTTCCCCTTCATTTGTCCATGCAGACACTTCAAAGCATTGTGGCAAGCTTTCTTTTTTCACAATCAACGAATGATATCTGGTTGCCGGAAAAGGATTTTCCATTTCCGAGAAAATGGTACGGCCATCATGAAGAATTTGTGACGTTTTTCCATGCATAAGCCTTTCAGCTTTCACCACTTCCCCTTGAAATGCTTGAGCGATGGCCTGATGCCCAAGGCAGACGCCAAATATAGGGAGCTTGCCAGCAAAGTGCCGGATGGCATGCAGACTGATTCCAGCTTCATTCGGGCTGCATGGGCCCGGGGAAATCATCAACATATCCGGTTTTGACGTTTCGATCTCCTCCAGCGTCGTTTGATCATTTCGTTTGATGATTAGTTCCTCGCCAAACTCACCCAAATATTGTACAAGATTGTATGTAAATGAATCGTAATTATCAATCATATAAATCATGATTTTCACCCATTTCAGCACATTCTTTTGCCTTCCACAACGCTCTTGCCTTCTTTAAAGATTCCTTGTACTCGTGTTTCGGATTCGAATCAATGACAATTCCCGCACCCGCCTGAACATGAGCCTGGCCGTTTTGGACGAGCATCGTTCTAATCATGATATTAAGTTCGACATCACCATTGTAGCCAATCCACCCAAGCGAGCCTGTGTAGGGACCTCTTCTTGTAGGTTCGAGCTCTTCGATGATTTCCATCGTCCGTACCTTCGGAGCACCAGTGATCGTCCCCCCGGGGAAAACAGCATCGATTAAGTCTATTCCCGATTTACCGGTCGCTATCTGTCCTCTTACGTTTGAAACAATGTGCATGACATGGGAATATTTTTCAATGACCATGAATTCATCAACTTCCACAGTCCCATATTCGCACACCCTCCCGAGGTCATTCCGTTCCAAATCGACAAGCATGACGTGCTCTGCCCGTTCTTTTTCATTTTCAATCAATTCCTTGGCAAGCGCCTGATCCTCTTCATCATCCCTGCCCCGGGATCTTGTGCCTGCAATCGGCCTTGTACTAACTTCGTTCGCTTCTTTTTTAATTAACAATTCTGGGGACCCGCTAACAATCTGAAAAGCAGGTGTATGGAAATAGCCCATATATGGGGAGGGATTGATTCGTCGAAGCTGCTCATATACATCTAGCGCCGGAACCGTAATTGGTTTCGTCTGCCTTACGGACAGATTAACTTGAAAAACGTCTCCTTCGGAAATATAATTCTGAACCATTTCAACCGCTTTCCGAAAGTCCGACTCCTCAATTGAAACTTCCTTCTCATCGGGAACACTTATCCTGTTTTGTAGCATGTCGGATGGTATGAATGGCTGTGTCCAAAGAGTCTCCCAATGTTTAACTCTCGCTTCGACCTCTTTTTTATCCAATGGATCATAAAGGAAAGAAAGTGATAGTTCCTTTTCGTGATGGTCAAATACAAACCATTCATCATGAAAGAAAAAATAAAGTTCAGGAAGCTCTAATACATCCTTGGCGATCTCCGGCAAACGTTCAATATTCCGCGCGTAGTCATAGCTAATATAGCCTATGGCTCCTCCTCCAAATCCGGCAAATGTGACGTCTTCCTCCACATCAATACCATCTAAATAGTTTTTTAACACATGAAGCGGATTGCCCTCTACGATTTCAGACAGTCCATTTTTTATATATTCAAGCTGATTTCCTATGCCGATTGCCATTGAAGCCGGCTCGAACGCGGCGATACTGTAGCGCCCTCCCCTACCACTTTCCAATAGTACATGGTGACGATACGATGAAGATAACTGGCGGTACTGATGGAAAAAATCCATATTTGAATAGTTGATTTTTTTTCTAAAAACACACTTCTTCACGATACACACTCCTAAAACGTGATCTCATACTCATCATACAAGAAGTTGTTATTCTTTTCATCGTCAAATTAAGAAAGGCACTGAAGCTGACAACGACATAGCCTTTTTAAAAAAAAGAGACATTGACTTAAAGCCAATGTCTCTTTTGAATTTATTCAGTTTCAAATTGATAAAGCGGTGTGCTTAAGTAACGTTCCCCATTACTTGGAAGGATTGCTAGCACTTTCTTGCCTTTTCCTAGTTCTTTAGCTACTTTTAAGGCCGCACTGATGGCCGCACCAGAGGAAATACCTCCTAGAATACCTTCTTCTTTAGCCGCACGGCGGGCAAATTCGAATGCTTCCTCATTTTCCACCAGTATGATTTCATCATAAATTTTCGTATCCAATGTTTCAGGAACAAACCCTGCCCCAATTCCCTGAATCTTATGGGGACCCGGTTTCCCGCCCGAAAGCACTGGAGAGTCCTTCGGTTCAACCGCTACAATCCTAATGCCTGGATAGGCTTCACGCAATACGTGTCCTGCCCCTGAAATCGTACCACCTGTACCGATGCCAGAAATAAACGCGTCTAGTTGGCCGCCCATTTGTTCGACGATTTCTTTACCGGTGGTTTTTTTATGGATTTCCGGATTTGCCTCATTTTTAAATTGCTGCGGCATATAGTAACCATGTTCTTTCGATAGTTCCTCCGCCCGACGAATCGCTCCGTTCATTCCTTCGGGCCCGGGAGTTAAAACAAGATCAGCCCCGTAAGCACGCAATAAATTTCGACGCTCCATGCTCATTGTATCAGGCATGACAAGTATTGACTTGTAGCCTTTTGCAGCAGCAATCATCGCTAATCCAATGCCAGTATTTCCACTTGTCGGCTCAATGATTGTATCACCTTTTTTCAACTCGCCTTTTTCCTCTGCAGCTTCAATCATCGATAATGCAATGCGATCCTTTACACTGCTTCCAGGGTTCATATACTCCAGTTTGAGATAAACCTCTGCGCTGTTTTCCTCAACTAAGCGATTTAATTTAACAATTGGTGTTTGGCCGACTAATTCAGCCACTGAATTTGCAACACGTACCATTGCCGACACCTCTTATTCCGAGTATTTTAATTGGTTTTATTAAAATTTACCAATTACCAAGCCCTTTTGTCAATCTATTTGCCCAGCTTTTTCGGTCTTACTTCATAAATTAATACTTTTGCCTAATTCCCAATTTTTATAAAAGAAAAAACATAGAACATGTCTATGCCTTTCCTAATTGTCCTTTTTGTTTCCATAAAACCAATTAACTTTTGCTTCATCCCAAAAGGTTCTTGCCGTAACAGGAGTTTTCATTTGATCCAGTGCAATTTGGCGCCTAATCTGATTTTTCACATCCTGATAAGAATAGGTTTGGCCCTTCACTTTATCTTGAAGCAGAATAATGGCATAGCCCTGATCCGTTTTGATCGGTTTACTCCATTGTCCTTTTTTTAATTTTTTCGCTTCCTTAATATATTGCGCTGGATAACGCTCATCTTCGTCACTTACAAAACCAATATCTCCACCGAGATTGGATGAAAATTCGTCAATAGAGCGTTCCATTGCCAATGCTCTAAAGCTTGATCCGCCTGACAATTCCTTAACGGCCTTCTTTGCTTCGGCCATTGAATTTACGACAATATGAGATAGGTGAAAGGATTCAGGTATGTTAAAAAGACTTTTATTTCGATCGTAGTAGGTTTTTATTTCCTTGTTTGATACGACGACATCCTTTGTCAAAATGTCATCAAGCAACAAATTAGATTTGATTTGTTGCCTCCATTTTTTTTGATCCGCTGGCTTGTCTTTGCCGTTGGAAGTGTACATCATTTGGTTCATTCTTAATTCTTGGTCAATTTCCTTTTTGGGGATACTAATTTTATACTTGTCAGCCATTTGTTCAATTACTTTTTGGTCAATCATATCTCTTAAGACATCCTGACCATATCTTTCTTCCAGCTCATTTAACCACGATTGCCTTGAAATGGAGTCATTTCCAATCGTAGCGACCTCTTCCCCGCTAACTCCCGACCCACTGACTCCCACTGATTTTGAAAAGAAAATAACAGCAGTGATACAATTCAGCAGGATAAGCCCGGCAATTACAAGCCAAAGCTGCTTTGGTTTCACCTTAATTTCCCCCATAATAACAAATTATTTCGATTTGCTAACCAATTCTTCCAACTCTTCTTTAGAAAAATGGTATTTTTCGTTGCAGAAGTGGCAATGTGCTTCGGCCATTCCATCCTCTATGATCATATCGTTGATTTCTTCGCTTCCCAAGCTGACAATGGCACTGGCGAAACGTTCTTTTGAACAATTGCATTCAAATTGAACAGGCATTTTTTCAAGAATGTTCACATTTCCTTTTCCAAAAAGCTCTTCCAAAATTTCTTCTGGTGTTAAGCCTTTCTCGATCAAACGAGAAATCGGTTCAATCGTTTTTAAACGTTCCTCGATTTTCGTTATCGTTTCATCTTCAGTTCCCGGCATTAATTGAAATATAAACCCTCCAGCCGCAAGAATGGAATCGTCAGGATTCACTAACACGCCGACACCAACCGAGGAAGGAACTTGTTCAGAGGTAGCGAAATAATACGTGAAGTCCTCTCCCAACTCTCCAGAAACCAATGGTACCTGTCCTGTAAAAAAGTCACGAAGACCAATATCCTTCACTACTGACAATGTTCCTGTTGTACCGACCGCTCTCTGAACATCCAATTTACCTTGTGCGTTTGCTTCAAAATCAACGTGAGGATTAGCCACATACCCGCGTACTTCTCCCCTTGCATTACTATCTACAAGGATCACTCCGAGAGGGCCTCCTCCTTCAACTTTTATCGTCAATTTGTCGTCGCCCTTTAACATGGCACCCATCATCGCTCCTGCAGTCATGGCCCTGCCTAGTGCAGCGGATGCTGTTCTCCATGTTTGATGTCGACGCTGAGCTTCCGATACCATTTCCGTACTCCTGACAGCAAACGCTCGAATCTGTCCATTGTATGCAAGTGCTTTTACTAAATAATCATTCATATATGCTAAAACTCCTTTCTAGCTGTTCGTTTTTAGCGTATCCATATTTCGTTTATAGATAAGCTGAAGACCCTTTAAAGTTAAAAAAGGATCAACGATATCGATGATGTTCGATTCCTGGGCGATTAATGATGACAATCCTCCAGTGGCAATGACGGTAGGCATTTGCGCACTTTGATCCATCATTCGTTTGACAATCCCTTCGACCTGTCCAACATATCCATACAGAATTCCCGCTTGCATGGCTGCAACGGTGTTTTTTCCGACAACGCCATCCGGCCTTGCAATTTCAATCCTCGGCAGCTTGGCCGCCTTCGAATAGAGGGCTTCTGTAGAAATATTAATCCCAGGGGCTATCGCACCACCCATATATTGTCGATGTTCATTTATATAACAGTATGTTGTAGCTGTTCCAAAATCGACAATGATCAAGGGGCTTCCATATTCATGAATTGCCGCAACAGCGTTCACAATTCTGTCGGCACCCACTTCTCTCGGATTTTCATACTTTATGTCCAAGCCCGTTTTTATTCCCGGTCCTACGACCAACGGCTTTACATGGAAATATTTTCGGCACATCCGTTCAAGCGCAAACATAATTGGAGGAACAACGGAAGAAATGATAATGCCGTCAATATTTGATAAAGAAAGGCCTGCATGATCAAATAGTGAATTCACTATCATTCCATATTCATCTTCGGTCCGATTCCGATTCGTTTCGATTCTCCAATGATGGGTAAGTTCTTCACCTTTATAAACACCCAGCACAATATTTGTATTACCTACGTCAAATACAAAGATCACTCTTATCACCACTTAGAAGATTTTTCATTTCCATTCAATGCAAACATCATATCATAATTGAAAATTATCGTAAAAAAAGAGCGCCGTTAAAGCACTCTTTTTTTCATTCTTATAATTTCGGTTCGTCCGAAGATGAATCATCCGAAGTTGCAGGTGGAACCTCGTCGGAATTTTGCATTTCCGGCTTAACCTGTTCCACACGCTCAGTTTCTTCCTTTTTCGTACTGATAGTAACCTTCACGTCATCTGCTTTGGTTAAAGTAGACGTAGGTTTAGGTCCTTCACCAGTGCGAACAGGCAATTTCCCATTATCCACAAGATGCTTAATCTGATCGGCATCCAGTGTTTCCACTTCAAGGAGCGTAGTAGCAATCAAGTCCAGTTTATCGCGGTTTTCAGTGAGAATTTTTCTAGCACGCTCATAGCTTTCCTTGATGAAACTTTGGATTTCAAGATCGATTTCATAAGCAATCTTTTCGGAATAATTTTGTTCATTGTTGATATCTCTGCCAAGGAATACCTGTCCTTGGGCTTGGCCGAACTGCATAGGCCCAAGCTTATCGCTCATCCCGTATTCAGTGACCATCTTGCGGGCAATACCTGTCGCACGCTGGAAGTCATTGTGCGCACCTGTACTCACTTCACCGAAAACAATCTCCTCGGCAACACGGCCGCCAAGCAACCCGACAATTTTATCAAGGAGCTCAGGCTTTGTCATGAAATAGCGGTCTTCTCTCGGTAGCATGACGGCATAACCGCCAGCCTGGCCGCGAGGAACGATCGTAACTTTGTGCACCATATCAGCTTCGTCCAGAACGAGGCCGATAACCGTATGCCCCGCTTCATGGAAAGCAACGATATTGCGTTCTTTTTTGGAAATGACACGGCTCTTTTTCGCAGGGCCGGCAATGACACGATCAGTCGCTTCATCTATGTCTTCCATTTCAATCAATTTTTTATTTGTGCGAGCTGCCACGAGTGCTGCTTCGTTCAGTAAATTTTCCAAATCGGCACCGGAGAATCCTGGTGTCCGCATTGCAATGCTCTTCAAGTTAACAGTTGGGTCAAGCGGCTTGTTGCGTGAATGTACCTGAAGCACCGCTTCACGCCCTTTTACATCTGGGCGGTCAACCGTAATTTGACGGTCAAAACGGCCCGGACGAAGCAATGCAGGATCTAAAATATCCGGACGGTTAGTTGCAGCAACGATGATAATTCCTTCGTTCGCTCCGAATCCATCCATTTCAACAAGCAATTGATTCAGTGTTTGCTCGCGCTCATCATGACCTCCGCCTAAACCTGCGCCACGTTGACGGCCTACCGCATCAATTTCATCAATGAAGATGATGCACGGTGCATTTTTCTTCGCAGTTTCAAATAAATCACGAACGCGTGAAGCTCCGACACCGACAAACATTTCAACAAAATCGGATCCGCTGATTGAGAAGAACGGAACGCCTGCTTCACCTGCAACTGCACGGGCAAGCAATGTCTTACCTGTACCCGGAGGCCCTACTAGCAACACCCCTTTAGGTATGCGTGCTCCAAGTTCGGCAAACTTACGAGGATCCTTCAAAAATTCGACTACTTCTACCAATTCTTGCTTTTCTTCATCTGCACCTGCCACATCTCTAAAACGAACTTTTTTCTTATCTTCGTTATAAAGCTTGGCTTTGCTTTTACCAAAATTCATCACTCGGCTGCCGCCGCCTTGAGCCTGGTTTAACAAGAAGAAGAATAAAATAAAAATAATCACAAATGGAATAATTGACGTAAAGAACGTCACCCAGCCGCTCGTTTCCTTCGCAGGCATAATTTCCACCTTTGTAGTAGGAACAGCTTTTTCAATGCGATCAAGCATTTTTTCGTTATTCGGCATATATGTCAGAAAATACTTATCCTTCGAATAGCTATTCAGCTTTCCGCGGATTTCATATACACCCCGATCAGGCTGCAGGGAAATTGATTTGACTTCCCCTTTTTCCATGTGAGAAACAAATTCACTATAGGATATATGATCGGTTGGCGCATTGCTTCCATTAAAGAAACTGACGACACCAATAATGACTAAAAATATCAATAAATAAAAGATGGTATTACGGAAAATTCGATTCATTCCTTACCTCCTCCCACGGTCAACAAACTATATTAAATAGTATCATAGAAAATCATGCCAATTCAAGGAATTACACTTTTGAAACAAAGGTTGCAGGTTTTAACTTGAAACCGTATTCTTATTAGGATTTACTTAATTACTATTTGTATAAACTTCCGGTTTTAAAACACCAATATATGGCAAATTGCGGTATTTTTCAATATAATCCAAACCGTAACCCACTACAAATGCATCAGGTACAATGAAACCTACGTAATCGGCTTGAATATCGCTCTTTCTTCCTGTAGGCTTATCCAGCAGAGTGACAATCTTTATCGATTTTGCTTTACGGTATTTAAATAAGTCATACAGATAACTCAGTGTTAAGCCACTGTCAATAATGTCCTCAATAATAAGAATGTCTCTTCCTTCAACAGATGTATCCAAATCTTTGAGGATTTTGACTTCGCCAGAAGAAACCGTTGAATGTCCGTAGCTAGAAACATCCATAAAGTCCATTTCCAGATAGCAGTCCATACGCTTTAATAAATCGCCCATAAAAGGCATAGCACCTTTTAAAACACCAATTGCCAAAGGAAAGCTTTCTTTGTAATCTTCTGTCAGCTGACCTGCTAATTCTTTAATTTTGCCTTGTATCTCCTCTTCTGAAATTAATACTTTTTCAATATCATCTTTCATCATTGCGTGTGCCCCCTAGAAGATTTTCACTTTTATATGTGAGTAAAATATAACTTTCAGCCGATTGATGAAAACCCTCACAAGCTGATTTTTTCAAATCCGGCAGCCATAAAATCTCGCCTTTCCCATCGGTTACGACAGGCCAGCCGTCCCGTTCCTGCAAGGGGATTTTTTTGTCTATAAAGATATCCTTGATTTTCTTTGATCCGGACATTCCTTTTAATGACATTTTGTCTCCCACATTCCTGGTGCGGATGATTAATGGAAATTCAAGACTGTTTAAATCAAAAAATGCGTGATGCTCATTTCTTCCTGGTAAAAAATGATCGATATATTCCAATGTTATGCTTCCGCCATTCGGCAATCGGACTGTACAAGGTTCCTTCAACTCCATCCTATATTCTTGATGAGCATTCTCCTCGAAATGAAAATGGCATTGCCCATAGGATCGGACTACTTGTAATCGATTAGGAAAACTAAGCTTTCCAGAAGGATTCGGACTGCGAATTAAGGAATAAACTTGATCAATATGTATAGCTGAAAGCGAAGTTGGCCTTTCATCGTAAAGATAGTTTAATATTAGTTGAATCCCTCTCCTTTGTAAAGGCATTGGCATCGCAAGGAATGCAGAGATATCCATGGAAATTTGACCCTTGATGCGTTTAGTCAATACTATATTCAATCTTTGTGCTGTTAATTCATGCAAAAAGCTTTCATCGCTATACAGATCTTCACTAAAGCGTTGAAATTGTTCATGTACTTGTCGATTTTCAGATTTTAGAAACGGCAATACTTCCAAGCGAAACCGATTGCGGCTGTAAATTTTTTTTTCGTTGCTTGGATCCCGCCTTGGATGCAAATTGTACTTAATACAATATTCTTCAATCTCATCCTTAGTCATACTCAAAAAAGGACGGATAATACTTCCTTTGTGAAAAGGGCGTAAAAAAGGAATGCCTGCTCTCGCATTACCTGTGCTCCCTCTCGTCATCCTCATCAACATCGTTTCAATTTGATCATCCCCGTGATGGCCAAGGGCGAGAAAAGGAAACCTGTATCGCTCCATGATTTCTTGATAAAACGTAAACCTTGCTTCTCTTGCCGCTACTTGAGAACTTTTCCCTGTTTCAGTCATCAATTTAGGAACATTAACTCGTGTCATTTCAAACACTATGTCCTTTTCCGCACAAAAACCCTTTACAAACATTGCATCCGCAAACGATTCTTCCCCGCGAAACATATGGTCGACATGGGCCGCTACAAGTGAAAGGTTCCTCGTTTCACTTTCTTTCCATAAATAATGAAGTAAAGAAAGTGAGTCTGGACCTCCCGACACTCCAACAACGATCTTTTTGTTTTTTAAAGAAAAGGAGTGTCGGTTCATTATGGCTTCCACTTTTTCTTCAAACATCTTCACTCTTCCTTACTGGATACATTAGTTATTCTTCAAATTCGTTAACTAATCGGTACCATTTTTTATACATAGTATCACTTTTACAATCCATACGACAAAGGTTTGAATTGTGTCTGTTTAAGAATACGAATTTGCACGGAAAAAAGTTTCATCATATTAGAGTAATTTCCCGAAAATATACAAAGTATAAAAAAGTGCAAGAGCAACAAAAATAAGTATGGTTTCTTTCCATCCGCCCCTTTTTTTGTGTTTATTTTTAATATATGTCCTTCTAGACGCAGTCTGCACGGTTTTATTTTGCCGTTGTACACTTTGGGAACGTTGGGAAATCGAGCTATTTTCTGGCTTTGGAGAAGGTGATAAAGGCTCTCTTCTTTCGACCCTTCTTTCACTCGGGTTTATTAAATTCAATAACTGCTCTCTCATTTGTGTCGCCGAAGCATAATCACCCTTTAAAGCTTTTATAAGCACTTCTTCCAACGGCTGAAGCTCATTGCTTTTCATAATGGCTTCCCGCAATTGCGTTAACCCGCCTGATGTTTTATTAAATCGTTTTGGATAGGCGGTATTGATTAAAATCATTGCAACGGAAAACAAATCATAACTTGGCTCCGCTTTTCTTGTGCCTAGACCCCAATATCCACGGTCGAAAAATTCGGTAAACTCTTTAATCGCTCTCCCTTGAATCGTCGTGCCTCCAACATCAATGCACCTGATTTTTGCAGGGGGTCCCGTGACAATCAAGTTATCCGGCTTCAAATCTCCGAACACCCATCCATTTTTATGAAGTTTATCGAGGTCATTTAACAACTGCAAAATCATGACCATTGTCCAAACCTTTCCTTTTTCCTGGATATAAGTCAATAAGTCAGGACCTTGGATATATTCCATAGCGTAAAAGGAAATTCTTCCTTTCAAGCCTTCCCAATCATCTACATCAAGTAAAGAAGGTCCAAGGGCAGACCCTTGGACCTTCTCAAAGGATTTTAGTACATTTACCTCTGAGATAATGGACATACCGTTGTCGCTCATTTTCAATGCGACGTATGAGCTATTCAACTTGGCCAGATAAACAATGCCATTGGCCCCAGACCCTAATTCTTTAATAATTTTGTACTGTTTCTTATGCCATTTACCTTCAATAAGGGTTTCCGGCTCGACCTTAAATGGATTCTTCGAAGAATGATTCATCATCATGCGACAGCAGACTCCTTAAAGATCTTTTTTTGTTAAATGAAGATAAAGCTTCACGAATGGCTGGACCTGTAGGTGTGATACCACCTGTCGTCAATTTAGGGAAAATGCTGCTTAGCTTTTCCAATCTCGGTGTCCAGTCTAGAAGCTTGTCTACTTCACTACTTTTCCCGGGAAATACACTTACAGAAAACAGATTTTCCCCTGTTCGGGCATTTAAACTGATGGATAAATCTAGCAATGCTTCCTTTACAGTTGGCAGTTTATGCTTCATACTGGCGCTTGTATCGACTAAAATCATGACCTCGAGGTCGACCGTTTCTCCAAGTTCGTCCACCACTTCCATTACTTCGCCCCTTTTTTCCGGCGGCAGATCGTCCATCGTTTGGGAGCGACCTAATATTTGCGTTAATTCCCGATTTACCACACCCTGCAGTGTTTGTGTCATCGCCTTCCTTGTTACCATTTGCACAGTTTGGGAAAGCTGCTGCGCATACACAATTTGGCTGACGCCCCCTCCAGACATCGAGATTCCTTCGATTTCTTTAATCCCCTTATCATCGATCACATCCTTATCAATTACGCCGATGACATTAACCGTAACCCCCTGTTCCCTAGAAAGGGCAGCAATAGCTACGGGATCTTCCCCTTGATTCGAACACCCATCAGTTATCAATAATATTTGCTTTATTTTACCAGAGTACATGTAACTCTCCTCCATTAACTGAATTTTTATCATTTTCGTCGTGTTGGAGAGGTTTTATACACCTTTAAATTTTTCTTGTGGCGAAAAAGATTTCTACGCCCTTTTTTTAATATTATTCATGGGGATGGAAGCCCACTTTGGAGTATTGTGTTTTATTTTTGCTACGGTTACCGTCATGTCATCCTCAATAAAACCAGAGCGTGATCGAATAACTTCTTCCATAATTAAATCCGCCATTGCCTGAGGCTCGTCTGTTTGAATCTCCTGAATCTTTCTTTTCATCCATAATTCATAGTTTTCAACATGCCTTGGCCCTTCAAATACACCATCACTCATCATAATCAACAAATCTCCTGCTTTTAGCTGTTGGCTGACTACATCGACCTCAACCTCAGGCAAAATGCCCATCGGCAGATTGCTCGCCTGAATTTTGATCACTTTCCCTCCCCTTTTTATAAAACTGGGTGTCGAACCAATTTTTAAAAACTTCGTCGAACCATTTTGCAAATCAATCATCGCCAGGTCCAGCGTCGAGAAGATCTCATCTGTTGTGCGCAAGGACAAAATTGAGTTAATCGATTTTATGGCAACCTTTTCTTCAATCCCTGACTGTAAGATTTGTTGAAGAAGCTGGAGGGTTTCTTTACTTTCATCATGTGCCCTCTTTCCGTTTCCCATTCCATCACTAATGGCAATGGCAAATTTGCCACATCCAAGTTCAATCGTTGAATAACTGTCCCCTGATACAAAGCCTCCGTCCTTCGCAGCATGTGCCACCCCTGTTTCCACCATGAATGTTTTGGAGGAACGAAAGGTCACCTGGCAAAACCCTGTAGGATAAGGGGTATTTTCATCCGCGTTGACGACAATCGTTTCTCCTAATATATCTGATAGCATTGGAGCGATTAACTTTTCGCACTCACCATGTCCATTTCCGTAAGGTAATGTCATATCGATATCTACATTTCCTTGCTCGAGACTGTAAATTTCCACTTGATCAATCGGAATGCCGAAACTTTGTATCGCTTCCAAAATCTGATCCTCTTGCTTCGAGTGATTTTCCCTTTCCCTTTGAATTTCTTTGGCGAAATCACCCATTACTTCGGAGACCCCCAGCAATTGATCTGCAACAAGGCGACGGCTTTCATGGACTTGCATTTTCAACTTCTGATTTGCCTGAAAAAAGCTCAACTCATGCTGTATTACATCCATCACTTTTTTTGATCGGGTGCAATGCTTTTCCCACTCCCTTACAAGTCGCGGCTGAACATTTCCATTATTTTGATCCATTTCTTGCATAATACTTTCCATATACTCATAGGTTGTATTAAAATTCCTTGTCCAGCAATGCTCTTTCTTAAAACAAGTTTGACACGTTTTTTCTGTGACATTGCCCATAAAATAATCCAGTTCACGTTCATTATTTTCTGCTGTTGGCTGCTCGCTGTATTGCGAGAAGCTCTTGGATAAAGCCTGAAATACATCCGAAAATTGCGAAACTCGCCTCGCCGTCACATCACGCATTTTTCGCATATATTTCTGTTGTTCCGCATAATATTCAGGGGTACCCGGTATATATCTTGCCAGCCTGCCTGTAAGACTTTTAGGTGTCAGAAAAAATAACACCACCGCAGCAGTAGTTTCGTAAAGAGTAAGGGAAATCGAACCTCCCCCTTCGCCATACATGCCAATTAAAAGTGTGGCAATATATAAACCGATTGCAACACCTATTTTCTTTCCCTCTTTCAACAACCCGCCCAACACTCCTGAAAAGGCGAGCAAACTCATATGATAAAAGCTGGAGACGCTTGCCAGGCTAAAGATCAGCCCTGTAACAACTCCTACGGTCGAACCAATGGCCGCACCTGCAACAAGCGAAAAGACAAGAACAAGATACCTAGACATAATATGCTCGACAGATAAGTCTTGAATTTTCCACCCTATCGTTCCGGTCATTATTGATGCAAGTAAAATAATGACACAAACAATTTCCTCTGTTTTAAGCGATTGTCTTCTTTTATTTAACGTCAATAAAGGTATGCTTTGAATGAAAATTAATACGAGGATAAAGCCGAGGCTGGCTTCTACGCCCGCCATCATTCCATCATAAAGTGACAATTGGTTCGTTAAAAGAAAGGATTCGGTCAATTTACCGATCAGCAGTATCACGCTAACATAAACAGGAAGTGCTCTTGCCTCGTTTTTTATTCGGCTTTTCGTTAAGCGAAATAGAATCAAAAAAATACAAGCCGAAAAAAAAGCAAAAGCTGCATTCTCCACTCCGATCGTTACCGATCCGATCACCAATCCCACTAAAGCGATGGGGGCCTTGTCCCTTTTTATCAAATACACCGCCGCAAAAAAAGGAAGGCTGAAGGGAGTAAGCTTCGATAAAATTAAGGCCCGTCCGAGCAAAAAGCCTACAATCAGTAATAGATAACCCCTTTTAAGAAGGATGGACTCTGCTTTGGTTTGAAGTTTGCTCCAGGCTGAAGTCCAATTCCACTTTGATGAGTTGAAGTTTATTTCTCCCATTGGCTCCATTAAGCGCCGTTCCGCCTTTGCCATTTTTGCACTCTCCTTATCCATCTAATATGTTGACTATTATATAAAGAGGCATTTTAAAAGGTTGTCAAATTTACGGACAGGCTAATAAAAGTTGTTCGACTGTTTTCTTCCTAACAAACATAAAAAAACAAAACTCGGAAAAATCATCCCTTTTATTTGTCCTGTCCGCAAATATTTCTGACATAATTCTTCGAAAAACCAATTGACAACTTTACTTAATCTAGGTATTATATTTCTTGTGCCTTAAATAATATGGCGGCGTAGCTCAGCTGGCTAGAGCGTACGGTTCATACCCGTAAGGTCGGGGGTTCGATCCCCTCTGCCGCTATCAAGTACTACCTCATATGAGTCATAAACAAAAAGGCGCTGAATATATTCAGCGCTTTTTTGTTATTTAAATTTATAAAACAAAAGACAAGCCCAGAATGGACTTGCCCTCTTATAAAATATATAAGGAGTACCTGCGAAATATGCAGCAAGTTAACCTCGTCTAGCTCCTCTTCCACCACGCTTGGTTTCAGTGTTTTTCTTTAGGGAAGATAAACGATCTTCACTATCCTTTAGAAATTTCGCCATTTTAGACTCAAAATTTTCTGGTCTTGCATTCCGATCGTTCGTTCTGCCTTGACGAGGGCGTTGCGAATGTGAATGTGATTTTGGCGCTTCCGGTCTTTCTTTTGCCTTCTTAATCGATAAACCAATCTTGCCATCCTTCTCAACATTGATGACCTTTACTTCAACTTGGTCGCCTACTTTTAGGTGCTCATTGATATCTTTTACATAGTTGTCTGCGACTTCACTGATGTGGACAAGTCCTGTTGAACCTTCCGGCAACTCCACAAACGCTCCGAAATTTGTAATCCCTGTTACTTTCCCTTGTAACTTGCTGCCTACTTCGATTGACATAATAAAGAATGTTCCTCCTTAAAAATATAAAAAATCATGCTTACTCTATATTATACAGAATGGAAAAAATAAGTGTCAATACGACTACTTATCGGAAGATTTATCTTGCCCATCTTTTGGAAGGTTAAAAATAATCTCATTTTTTTGCGATAAAAAGTATTCTTTTCTTGCAAGCTTAGCGATATAATCATTGTCATTTAACTTTACAATGTCCTCTTTAAGCATGTCCTGCCTGTCTTTTAGCCCCGAAAGTTCCTTTTCGAGCTGTTTCTTCTGCTCTATCTTACCATTAAGGGCGGCAGTTTGCGAAAGAATGTTGGAAATCATGAAATAAGAGAAAACAGCAGCAAAAACCAGAAATATCCCTAATCTTCGTATAAGAAGTTTTCTTTTTCTGGCTGTCGTATATTCTGCATATTCCTGTTCTCTCACATAGGATGATTCAATCTTTGCTACCTTTTTCATGCGCATCGAAGCCATTCTTCGCAAACCTCCTTACTCATTTCTTTTTATTCCACCTCATCAACCATCTATTAACAAAGTTCTTAATTTTTTTAAAACTTCCTGCTAAAACATTATATAACTTCTCGACTGTTTTTTTAATCCTTTTCGGCAATAACTTCCAAAAAAATGATAATATTTTTTCGATTGGGATTAAAAAGACCTTGATTATTAATAATAAGGTTTTTACGATAAATTTGACAAGGGTAAAAAGCCCCTTGCCAAGCATCAGGATGATAGCGATTAAGAGTTGAATCGTCATGACTACAGGCTTGTAAATAAGAAGCTGAAAGGTTCGTAAAACAAATCTGTATATCCACACAATGGCAGTAATCAGCATTTCAAGAATCTTTAAGTATATACCCTTAAGCAAGCTTTGATATGCTGCAAATCCACAAATAAGTGCAAGGAAAATATAAAATCTCAAATCCCCTTGATTGACCTGGAACAAAACATAAAACACACACAGTGCTTGAATTGCCCAAAACAGAAGATCATTGAAAAAAACGATCCAGCTTCTCCTTTTTGGGCGCTGCAGGAAGCGCTGATACGTATCAAGCATCACTCCGAACAACGCTCCCATACCGATCATGGACAGCAAGGTGATAAATTGTGTTGAAAGAGTCATCGAAACAGCTTGCTAAAGAATCCTTTAGCCTTCTCCCCATGCTGCTCATCAAGATAAACGAGTTCAAAAACCTTCCCTTTAATGGAAACGATTCCCTTGTCGACATCAAGATTTTTCATTTGAAGATTTTGACCTTTAATCGCCAGAAAGCCCATAACTGTTTCTAGCAAAAATTCCTCATTATCAAAACTTTCGACTTGTTTCACCCCGGTGATATCAAGCAGTTTTCGTCCCCTCATCATCACATCATGCTCAGGAACCGTAGCTTTCGTTGTGTTCGTTTCGTAATATTGGCTCATAACCATCCCTCACATTCTCAATGTACAACCTTTTGTACATATGTATGTGAAGAAAAAAGAAATAGAACAAGCCTTATTCAGCCGTTATTCCCTCATTAACCCTCAAGATCATTCGTCGGAGATAACCGATCCTCTTTTACGATCGTATACATTTCTGCCGCTTCTTCTTTTCTTGAAGTTTCCTGAAGGCGGTCAATTCTTGCTGTCACAAGTTTCTGTCCAAGCCTGATTGTTAACTCATCACCGACTTTTACCGTCGAACTAGCTTTCGCTTCTTTGCCATTGATGTTGATTCTTCCTTGATCCGACACTTCCTTGGCCAATGTCCTTCGCTTGATTAGACGCGAAACTTTTAAAAATTTATCGAGACGCATTGAATTCCCTCCGTTCTATAGTCCTGTTAATTTAGCTTGATTCCAATATTCATCCAGCTCTTCCAGCGTATGATCGTTGAACGATTTTCCGCTCTCTTTCACTCTTTCTTCAACAAATTGAAACCTTCGGACAAACTTTTCATTTGTTCCAAAAAGAGCTTCCTCGGGATGGATGTGTAAAAATCTGCCGAGGTTGACGAAGGCAAAAAGCAAATCGCCGAATTCCTTTTTCATGCCGATTAATTGATTATTCTTCAATTCGTCTTCAAATTCCTGCAGTTCTTCTTTCACTTTTTCCAATACCGGGGTCAATTCGTTCCAGTCAAACCCTACCTTCGATGCCTTTTTTTGCAATTCATAAGCACGAACGAGATTAGGCAACGCAAACGAAACTCCATCCAAAAGTGATGCCTTCATTTCGCCTTTTTCATCGGCTTTGATTGATTCCCAATTTTGAATCACTTCTTCTACAGATTCGACCTGCACATTTCCGAAAACATGGGGATGCCTTCTGATCATTTTTTCCGACAATCCTTCAATGACATCGTCAATGTTAAAATAACCCTCTTCATCGCCGATTTGGGCCAACAGCATGATTTGAAGCAACACATCACCGAGTTCCTCGACCACATGATCAAGATCGTTTTGATTGATCGCGTCAACCACTTCATACGTTTCCTCAATCAAATATTTTTTCAAAGATTCATACGTTTGCTCTTTGTCCCATGGGCAGCCGTCCGGACCTCTAAGCTGTGCGAAAATTTGCCGCAGTTTGCCGAAATCCTTCCATAGGATTCTCTCTTCTTTAACAGGTGGCACATACACGGTTGTAAGGTTGTTCAACTCAACATTATGATCTAGCTCATACAGCGGAACCCTTAATATCCGTTCCTCTTTTCCCCCAGCCGCGGTAACAATCATCACTTCATAATCATCGGGCAATTTTTCCATGAGTACGAGCTTCACGTCCGATGCTACAAACTGGTCATACACCTGGCTGATGAACATATGCTGCGTAACTTGCAGCATGGAAGACTCCAAAAACGTCCCATCAAGCAATTGAAACCCTTCAACCGGATCGATTTTCAATGCTTGGAAAAGGGCGTCCAGAAAGCTCTGGCCTCCACCAATGATAATTTCAATCCCCTTTTCAGGTCCCAATTCCAGTAATAGCTGAACTGTTCTTTCCGCAACAAGTGGATGCCCCGGCACGGCATATATGACTTCCTCACCCTTGGCTCTATCCAAAAGAATTTCGGTAATTTCCTCATAAACCTTCTCGAACTGGTCATGCTTCTCGTAAATAGAGTCAAATGACGTATATTGAAGGTGTTCCTTTTCCAATTCTGCAATGACCGGATGCTCTTTCGTTCTTAAAAATAAGTGGTTTCCTTGTGTCAATTTTTTATAAACTCCAAATGGAAGCTGCTCAAGGTCCCCGGCTCCCAAACCAACGATTTCAATTTTTCTCGACATTTTTCCGCCCCTCTTCTTTAGGCAAAAATAATATTAATTTGCTTCCAAATGGAAACAACGCAAGCTCCTCTTCACGAAAAACAGCAGAACGAAGAACGATGAATAAAAATATGACTCCACCTACCATCACCGCACCAAGCGATTGGGCAGCTGCTGCAATTCGCTCAGATCCAATATACTGATAGATACCGCCAGTTGCATACATAAATAGTTTTAAGGTTAGAACCATGGCCAGTGATGCGGCTGTTATGGCCATTGCAAACCGTTTGGTTAAAAGATGAAACGGCAATGCTTTACTCAATTGAATGGTCAAAATTATGCATACGAGCGATAAAGTGATAATCGTGGCTATTGCCGCACCCATCGTACCGTAGGGAGGGACAAGGGCCATGTTCAAAGCATATTTAACGGGAAATCCAGTCAATATTATAAGTGCAGGAAACACCAGTTTGCCTAGTCCTTGTAAAATGGCAGTTATCGTCGAAATAATCGAGCTTAAGAGAATAACCAGGCTCAGAACTCCAAGGACGGAGGATCCATCCGCAGTTTCAAAAAGCATTTTATTCGTTGGTTCAACAATGGACCATAAGCCTGCGGTTGCCCCCGCCCCTACTACGATACTGATCTGTAACGCGAGCCTGACCTTATCGCTTAAAAAATCAGAACTCTCCTTTAAGCGTTCACTCGTTATCAAAGGGACAAGCGATAATGACATGGACGAGGACACGACCATCCCAAGCTGAATCAATGGCTGGCCTCGATCAAAAATTCCCTTCAATCCTTTTGCTGTTTCTTTTTCCAATCCGCCAGAAAGAAGTAATGAATATAAATTCATCGAATCCGCAAGCTGAATGAAAATCATCATCATTCCGCTAATGCATATCGCAAGCCCTTGTAAAGCAAGTGCTTTAAAAATCCATGACGCGCCTGAAAACATACCGCCAAGCCTCAAAGGATCAAAAGTTACCATTTTCCATTCTTTACGGAACCATAGAAACATAAACAACAAAATCGCAGAAACGATGCTTCCAGTAATGGAACCGAACATGGCACCTCCACCGATGAGGTATAGAGAATAGCCCTTTTTAGTAAAAAGATAGGCAAGGAAAATAATCGTTGCTACCCTGATTAATTGCTCCACGATTTGGGACAGTGCGGTCGGCAGCATCTCCCCACTCCCTTGAAAATACCCCCGCAGTGTCGACACCACCGGGAAAGTTAGAAAGACGACTGAAACCACTTTTAGTAAAATAACCAATTTAGTGTCGCCCATCCAAAGCGCAATTTGATATGATCCTATGTAAAGGAATAGAAAGCAAATAAGTCCGAATAATTGCAAGAACACGTATGAAATAAACAACAATTGGCGCGCCTTTTCAGAATCTCCCTTTTCATGGTGCTCTGCATACAGCTTGGAGATCACAACGGGAAAACCGGTAGTGGCCAAGACAATCGCAATTCCGTAAAAGGGGTAAACCTGTTGATAAATATAAAAACCGATATCCCCCACAATGTTTTGGAATGGAATACGATAAACAGCACTTAATATTTTTGTGATCAGGGCCGCTGCCATCAAGATAAATGCACCCTTAAATAAGTCCTTCGATTGATGTACGGGCTTCATTGCCCCTCTCCTTCCCATTGTAAACTACAACGTATTATAGCATACACATGGCTCGGCCCGGTCATCGGTTGCAGAAAAGGCCATTGCATAATAAAAAAAGACAACTCATAGCTGCCAGATTGTCGAGAAAGGGGTATTTTCTCGACAATTATTTATTTTCTCAGGATCCTACTATCTAATTTAGTGATTGTCCTTGATAATGGTCCTGTTGATTTCCGCTCTGGTCACTCGCTTTCCGCGGGGAGATCCTGAAGCCTCCTCGGCACCTTTGGCGCCTGCGGGGTCTCCAGTGACCTCTTCATCCCGCAGGAGTCGAGTGCCCTCCGCTCCAATCAACAGTGAAAAAAAATCATCAATGTCCTTTAACACAGCCTATTATTAAATAAAGAAGAGGCGGCAAGGTCTGCCTACCTCCTTCATTTACCATTATATA
>JAUZPT010000090.1 GCA_030705745.1 Bacillota bacterium
CTTTATTTTTACTGTAAACCAAAATATTTGCTGTTCCTAAATCGATACCGATTTCAGAAGTAGATAACATATTATTCACCTATTTTCTTAAATTTTCAAATGTAATATTGTTACGAATTGAAGGGAAAAGCTTCAATGCGATCATTCAAAGAAGATTAACGACCAGCTTTTCATTTCCTCCATTAATAATCTTCTGTTTAGACTATCACGATTATGGGGGTATTTTGTCGAATGTAAATAAATCGTTATTTAAATGTAATATAAATGAAAAGCAAATTTTTTCTTTTTTAAGCATAAAAATGAAGTTTTAAGTCAATAATAGTTTGATGTTCAACTGCTTGTGTTTTTTATGTTACGATGTTACTAACTTCCGGGCTGCCAAACAGCCTTAAGTGAAAATGTGAAAAGGGCAGTGTGAAAGAAGTGAGTGAAAAACAAAAATTACTCGTCATCATGGGGCCGACCGCGGTCGGAAAAACAAAGCTGAGCATCGAATTGGCGAAAAGGTTTAACGGTGAAATTATCAGTGGCGATTCTATGCAGATTTATCGGACGATGGATATTGGCACAGCAAAAATAACCCCTGCTGAAATGGAGGGCGTGCCTCACCATTTAATCGACATTAAAAATCCAGAGGAGAGTTTCTCGGCTGCAGAGTTCCAGCAACTCGTGCGTGGGAAAATTGAGGCAATTGCTGAAAAGGGAAAGCTACCGATCATTGCTGGGGGAACCGGATTGTATATTCAGTCAGTCATTTATGATTATCAGTTTTCGGAAGCTCCTGCTGACCCGGAATTTCGGAAGTTACTTGAAAAAAAAGCAGCCGAAATAGGAAACGATGCCATTCATGCAGAATTGCAGCGAATCGATCCGGAAAGCGCCAGCCAAATCCATCCGAACAACAGTAGAAGAGTCATTCGAGCGTTGGAGATTTACCATTGCACAGGGAAGAAGATGAGAGAATTACAAAGTATGCAACAGCCTGAGTTGTTATATGATACGGCGTTAATCGGTTTGACGATGGAGCGTGAAAAATTGTATGAACGCATCAACTGGCGTGTCGATTTGATGATCAATGAGGGGCTACTTGAAGAAGTAACGAGATTATTTGATCAGGGAATCAGGGATTGCCAATCCATTCAGGCAATTGGCTATAAAGAAATATATGATTACCTTGAAGGTAAGGTATCATTGGAAGATGCGATAGTAAATTTAAAACAAAATTCTCGCCATTATGCAAAAAGGCAGTTAACATGGTTTCGAAACAAGATGAATGTGGAATGGTTTGATATGACGGACCAAGAAAACATTGAAAAAAAAATCATGGAAATTTCACGTTACGTAGAAGGAAAGCTCCAAGTAAAATCGAATACATATTAAATAGAGATAAATGAGGAGGATTTACAGTATGAAAACACCAATCAACATCCAGGATCAATTTTTGAATCAATTGCGAAAAGATGGAATCAGCGTAACCGTATTTTTATTAAACGGCTTTCAACTGAGAGGGCAAATTAAAGGCTTTGATAATTTTACGGTTTTGTTTGAATCGGAAGGAAAACAACAGCTTGTATATAAACATGCCATTTCTACTTTTGCGCCGCAACGCAATGTACAGCTGGACCTGGATGCTCAATAATAGATCCTGAATGTTTTTAGAGCTCTCATCGCTTTTAGATGGGGCTCTTTTTATTTATAAAAAAATCGCCTTTATAAATCTTTAATGATTTTACAAATTGATGAATACAAATAGAATGAAGAATTATTTCACTTGAAAGAGAAAGGATTTCTAATCACGATATATGAGTGTTTTCTCCCAACGACTTCCTACAAAAAAGCAGAACATCATATGAAACGAGGAAAGCAATATG
Organism: Bacillota bacterium; assembly: GCA_030705745.1. Lineage (GTDB taxonomy): Bacteria > Bacillota > Bacilli > Bacillales > Cytobacillaceae > Neobacillus_A. The sequence goes on from JAUZPT010000090.1 coordinate 1,872, forward strand.
ATCAACTTGGCTATTGTCACGCTTGAAGCTTCCACGCGTATACTGTTTGCAAATTGAGAGGTGAAAGCTTTGGACCAACCTATTCGGATGAAAAACAATGGCCAAATCAGCATTGTTTTAAATTCTCAAAAAAGAAAATCACTACACAAGGAAATGCCGGAAGCTGCAGTTGCTCCAAAGGTGTTACCCCCTGAGCATTCCGTGCTGAAGGAAATTGAAGAGGAGCTTGGGGTGCTCGTGGGAATGGAAGAAATGAAGCGGCTCATAAAAGAAATTTATGCGTGGATTTATGTGAATAAAAAACGCGAAGAAGCTGGCTTGAAATCAAAGAAACAAGCCCTTCATATGATGTTTAAAGGGAATCCAGGAACAGGGAAAACGACCGTGGCGAGGTTAATTGGAAAGCTTTTCTTGAAAATGAATGTCCTTTCAAAGGGGCATTTAATTGAAGCAGAACGTGCCGATCTCGTCGGGGAATACATTGGACACACTGCACAAAAAACGAGAGATTTGGTAAAAAAAGCGCTTGGGGGCATTTTGTTTATTGATGAAGCATATTCTCTTGGGCGGGGAGGGGAAAAGGATTTCGGCAAAGAAGCGATTGATACGCTCGTGAAGCATATGGAAGACAAACAGCATGAATTCATTTTAATTCTTGCAGGCTATTCGAATGAAATGGAATATTTTCTAACGCTAAATCCGGGATTGCACTCCCGTTTCCCTCTTGTTGTTGATTTTCCTGATTATTCAATTGAGCAATTAATGGAAATCGCTCAATTAATGTTAAAAGAACGTGAATATACACTAAGCCATGAGGCGGAACGAAAATTGAAGGAACATTTAACGTGGATAAAAGCACTTCTTATCCATAACAGTTTTTCAAACGGAAGATATATCCGCAATATCATTGAAAAAACAATTCGGTCGCAGTCGATGAGGTTGCTGATGCAAAACAGTTACGACCGTCATGAACTCCTTACCCTCAGGAGCAACGACCTGGTTTTTGAAGAAGATTGAAGTCAAAGAAAACCTAATTGTTATGCAAAAAGGCTTCCTGAGTCAGGAAGCCTTACGTTCGTTTATTTGTTCAAACATAAGCTTATCAGCTCTCGCTAAGTCTGCGAATCGGCAGCTTCCAATCATACGAATAGGAAAAGACCCGCATAGTAGTGATCAATACAAACAAACAATACAGTTCAACCGGCGTGGATGCTAGATGCAATCCAATAGCAGCTCCGGCGACAATCGCCCAGACGGCGTAAATTTCGGATTTCAGCACTGTAGGTTTTCTGCCGGCAAGCAAATCGCGAATGATTCCGCCCCCGATACCCGTTAAAACAGCAGCCACAATGACTGCGCTCAAAGGATGGTTCATTTTTGAGGCATACAGTGCGCCTTGAATGGCAAAGGCGGAAAGGCCGATCGCATCAAATAAATTTCCCCAGCGCTGCCAATGTCGCAACAGATTATTCGGAAATAATATGACCGCTGTCATTGACAGCAGCGCAATTTGAAAAAAAACACCTTGTCCCCAGAGCGCTGAAACAGGCACCCCTATAAGCAAATTTCGAATAGCACCGCCACCGAACGCAGTAACGATCCCCAAAATATAAATTCCTAAAATATCATACTCTTCTTCCATAGCAGTAATCGCTCCGCTCACCGCGAATGCAACCGTGCCAATCATACTCAAAACTTCCCAAGTCATTTCTGCGTTGTTCTCCTTATAAAGAAACTAAAAGATTTTTTTGGTTTTAACCGTGTCTAGCTCCAGCGTATTCTATTACCAAACATTTTGATTTTAACACGGCTGTGCAATTTTTCAATGTTTTTCTTATTAATATAGTCCTTTCGTTAAAAATTAGAGTATCAATGTTTTTTTTGATATGATAAGACTAGAGAATAAACGGAAAGAAGGTAGAACCTTGGAAGAAAAAATAGACTTGGAAAAAGCCATATTGGTCGGCTGCCAAACGACAAAAGACGATGACCTGCGTTTTCAATATTCCATGGAAGAACTTGTTTCGCTGACGGAAACAGCAAAGGGAGAGGTCCTTATTTCTGTTGTTCAAAAGCGTGACCGAATTCATCCAGCTACATATATCGGGAAGGGAAAGGTCGAGGAGTTAAAAGCACTGGCTGAAGAACTGGAAGCAGATTTGATCATTTTTAACGATGAACTTTCTCCGAGCCAAAAACGAAATCTCGGCGCTGCGCTCGACATGCGGATTATTGACCGGACGCAGCTGATATTAGACATTTTCGCCATGAGGGCGAGATCGAAGGAAGGGAAACTCCAGGTCGAGCTTGCGCAGCTCCAATACTTATTGCCGCGCCTTGCTGGCCAGGGGGTTGCCATGTCAAGGCTCGGTGCGGGGATTGGAACAAGAGGACCGGGTGAAACGAAACTCGAGTCCGACCGCCGCCATATTCGGCGCAGGATCGATGAGATCAAGGGGCAGCTAAGCGTCATTGTCCAGCATCGTGAACGCTACCGGGAAAGACGGAAGAAAAACAAGGCGTTTCAAGTTGCAATTGTCGGCTATACGAACGCAGGTAAATCGACCCTTTTTAATCGGCTTTCTGAAGCGGATTCGTATGAGGAAAATCAACTGTTTGCCACACTTGATCCGATGACAAGAAAGATTATTTTGCCAAGCGGCTTTATGGCACTCGTTACAGATACTGTCGGTTTCATACAGGACCTTCCGACGACATTGATTGCAGCATTTCGGTCGACGCTTGAGGAAGTGAAGGAAGCGGATCTTTTACTTCATGTGGTGGATATGTCCAACCCGGATTATTTTCATCATGAGAAAACGGTCAATAAGCTTCTCGATGATTTGGATATTAAGGATATTCCGCAGATGACGGTCTATAATAAACGCGATATTCAGCATCCTGACTTTGTTCCGACAGCGAACACGCCAACCGTTTTTATTAGTGCCCTTGATGCAGAGGATAGAAACGCCTTAAAGAAAAAAATTGAAGATGTCGTTATAAATACAATGGAGCCTTACGACGTAAAGGTCCCTTCTACAGAAGGGAAACTTCTTGCGCAACTTAAAAATGAAACGATTTTACGAGAACTGTCTTTCCATGAAGAGCAGCAGCTATATATTTGCAAAGGGTTCTCGCTTGCTGATCATGCAATTACAGGACAATTACTGAAATATACCGTTTAGATAGGAGCTGCAACATGTTTCAACAGATGGAGCACGGTGAAAAATTACAAAAAATCGCAAATGAAATCGAAATGAAGATTTCTGGCGTACATAGAGAAATAGAAGGAGTCATCGATCGCAACACATTCAGGGTTATTCAAAGCTTTCAAAAACACAAAGTAAGCGATTCGCATTTTATGCCCTCCACAGGCTATGGATATGATGATGCGGGAAGAGATACACTCGAATCCATTTACGCGGATGTACTGGGAGGGGAGGCTGGACTTGTCCGCCCGCAAATCATCTCAGGCACACACGCGATTTCGATTGCCCTATTCGGAGTTCTAAGACCTGGGGATGAGCTTCTTTATATCACCGGCAAACCGTATGACACCCTTGAGGAAATCGTCGGCATTCGTGGAAATGGTGTCGGCTCCTTAAAGGAATTCGGCATAACCTATAATAGTGTGTCTTTAACAGACGAAGGCAGAATTGATTGGGAAGGCGTTGCGAACGCGATTAAGCCGAATACAAAAATGATCGGCATCCAGCGTTCCAAAGGATACGCGACCCGTCCTTCATTTACAGTGTCGGAAGTAGGAGAAATGATTTCATTTGTTAAAGAAATAAAGAGTGATGTCGTCGTTTTCGTTGATAATTGCTACGGGGAATTCGTCGAGGAAATGGAGCCATGCCATGTTGGAGCCGATTTAATGGCGGGATCTCTCATTAAAAATCCCGGCGGTGGCATAGCGAAAACCGGGGGTTATATTGTCGGGAAAAAGCAATGGGTTGAAGCATGCTCCTATCGCATGACTTCACCAGGAATCGGCGCGGAAGCAGGCGCCTCCCTGTACAGCCTTCTGGAAATGTATCAAGGATTCTTCCTCGCCCCGCACGTGGTCGGACAGGCGCTAAAAGGAGCCGTCTTTACTGCAGCTATGCTTGAAAGATTAGGGATGAATTCTTCGCCGAAATGGGATGCAAAAAGGACGGATTTGATTCAATCTGTACAATTCGATGATCGTGACAAAATGGTAGCTTTTTGCCAGGCCATACAGTACGCTTCACCCGTGAATTCGCACGTCACACCATATCCAAGCTATATGCCTGGATATGAAGATGATGTCATCATGGCTGCAGGAACGTTTATCCAAGGTGCAAGTATTGAACTGACCGCGGATGGACCAACAAGGCCACCATATGTCGCCTACGTCCAAGGCGGGCTGACCTATTCGCATGTGAAGATTGCTGTTTGTCTCGCACTGAATCGCTTATCGGAAAATGGTTTAATACATTTGAATTAGGTGAAGATATAAGAGGGCACACACGCTCTCTTATATCTTTGTTTATTTTTACGCGTTCATTCCATGAATTTAAATTTCATGTGAGAAAACCTTACATATGTTTGACAGTAAATATAACATGACATATAATAAGCCTATAAAAACAAAAGGAAGGAGAAATCAAATGGGAGCCAATGAAATACGACGGTCCATGCCGCTGTTCCCAATCGGTATTGTCATGCAGCTGACAGAATTAACTGCACGGCAAATTCGATACTATGAAGAGCATCAATTGATTTCTCCGGCTAGAACGGATGGGAACCGTCGGCTCTTTTGTTTGAATGATATTGACAGGCTTTTGGAAATTAAGGATTTAATTGAACGCGGTATTAATATGGCAGGAATCAAGGAAGTTTTTTCTGTTAAGGAAAAGCTTGTGATGTCAGAAGAGATTGTAAAAGAAGCAGAAATAGCCAGACGCGATTTGACGGATGATGAATTGAGAAAGCTTCTGCGGAGCGAATTGTCGCATGCAGGACGATTTAATCGATCTTCATTGCGTCAAGGCGATATGTCTCGTTTTTTTCAATAACTGGCCTTCCGGGATGACCTGTACCGTAAACGGCACTGAACCAGTCAAATGGGTCAACTGCCTAGGATAGTCACCATGCCAGCTCTGCACATTCATTTATGAAAAAGGTACTAAATAGAAATTTGACTTCAGGAGGAAAAAGAAATGAGAAAATATTCAAGAGAAGATATTCAACGCTTGGCAAAAGAAGAAAATGTTAAATTTATTCGTTTGCAATTCACAGACATCCTTGGAACAATTAAAAACGTGGAAATTCCAATCAGTCAACTTGAAAAAGCACTAGATAACAAAATGATGTTCGACGGTTCTTCCATCGAAGGTTTCGTGCGCATCGAGGAATCAGATATGCTTTTATACCCTGATCTTAACACATGGGTCGTATTCCCTTGGACTGCCGAAAAAGGAAAAGTGGCTCGTCTAATTTGTGATATCTACACTCCTGAAGGAAAGCCTTTTGAAGGGGATCCACGAAACAATCTTCGCCGTGTCCTAGATGAAATGAAGGAGCTTGGCTTCACAAACTTCAACCTCGGGCCAGAGCCGGAATTTTTCTTGTTCAAATTAGATGAGCAAGGTGAACCAACTTTGGAATTGAACGATAAAGGCGGATATTTTGACCTTGCACCAACAGATTTGGGCGAAAACTGCCGTCGTGACATCGTACTTGAGCTTGAGGAAATGGGCTTTGAAATTGAAGCTTCTCACCACGAAGTTGCTCCAGGACAACACGAAATCGATTTTAAATATGCGGATGCCTTAACAGCATGTGACCAAATTCAAACGTTCAAGCTTGTAGTAAAAACAATTGCACGCAAACACGGATTGCACGCAACATTTATGCCGAAGCCATTATTCGGTGTGAACGGTTCTGGTATGCACTGCAACCTTTCATTATTTAAAAATGGTGAAAATACATTTTATGATACAAAAGGTGACCTTGAACTTAGCGATACAGCTCGCCAATTTATCGCAGGTATCTTGAAGCATGCTCCAAACTTTACAGCGGTAACAAACCCGACTGTCAATTCATACAAGCGCCTTGTGCCTGGCTATGAAGCACCTTGCTATGTAGCATGGTCTGCAAGAAACCGTTCACCGCTAATCCGTATCCCGGCTTCACGCGGATTGAGCACGCGTGTGGAAGTGCGCAGTGTTGACCCTGCAGCAAATCCATACTTAGCGATGGCAGTACTTTTGAAAGCAGGACTTGACGGCATTAAAAACAAATTAACGCCTCCAGCTCCGGTTGACCGCAATATTTATGTTATGAACAAAGAAGAGCGCATCGCTGAAGGCATTGAAGACCTTCCAGCTACATTGGCTCAAGCTCTTGATCAACTGAAACAAGACGAAGTTATCGTTTCAGGTCTTGGGGAGCACATTTTAGAGCACTTCGTGGAAGCAAAAGAAATCGAATGGGATATGTTTAGAACACAAGTTCACCCATGGGAACGCGAACAATATATGAGCATGTATTAATCAACAGAACCCCTGACACTAATGTGTTAGGGGTTTACTTGTGAGGTGCAAAAAGGTAAATCGCAGACCAAATCAAATAGCAAATCACATAAACTTCACAGCATAATTCACAGTATATTTCACAGTCATAAAGGCTTAAAGATGCAAATATCTCTAAGTTTTTTTTTTACCAAGGCAAGCTTGATAAATAAGCGGAGTATTTTCTCTTAATTAGAAAATAGCACTGAAAATAGCTTAAATAGACGGAAAGATTCCGACTATTGACTCGAAAAACGTGAAAATGGTTAATTTTGCTTTGCTTAATCGGAAAACTTCCCCTTATATACCCCGAATCGAGCTCTATTCTGCAGTCTAACCGAAAAATCTCCGCTTATTTAAATATTACTGGTTACTCAATTAAGGATAAGACCTCTTACTAAATCACAAATAATTCACACACCCTCCAATAATTATTTCATACCCTGTGATTTACTATGTGAATTAAGACAAAATAAGCAATTAAAATTTGCCAAAATGTTGATAAATCAGTAAAAAACGAACTGTGAATTTTATCGTGAATTCAAGTGCGTTTTCCTTTGTGTTTTACAATGTTTGTACCTCTAAAGTAAACCTGTTACACCATTGTGTTAGGGGTTTTTTATAGAAAAAATAGCACCATTAAGAAATGAATGCTATATATCTTGAAAACCAAAAAACCCTGTAAAAATAATGACAGGGCTCCTTCTATTTTTTATTTGTATGCCCGGGTTTCAAGGACTCGAAGCTTTTGATGACCGATTCACCTCCAAATCCCGCGAGGATTGATAGAAATAGGACTTGTGCTGGTGATACGGGTTCAGTATATAGAACAAGGAGGACAGCTGCAAGGGAACCCATAAGCATTTCCAAAATAAAACCAGGATAGAAAAATTTCTTTGTACGAAAAGGGATGATAAGTTTTCCGTGTTTTTTTAAATGATTACAAACCC
>JAUZPT010000091.1 GCA_030705745.1 Bacillota bacterium
CAAGGTATGATATATTTTTTAACGGGTAAAAGATACTAAAAGAGTAACATTTGAAACTAACGTAATGGAGTGAAAAAGATGCTGCATCAATTTTCCCGCAATGAATTAGCAATTGGTAAAGAAGGGCTTGAAACCTTAAAAAATAGTACGGTGGCTGTATTGGGGATTGGCGGAGTCGGTTCATTTGCCGCAGAGGCACTGGCTCGTTCAGGAGTAGGCCGCTTAATTTTGGTAGATAAGGACAATGTTGATATAACGAACGTGAATAGGCAAATCATGGCTCTTTTATCTACTGTGGGTCAGCCGAAAGCAGATTTAATGAAGGAAAGAATAAAGGATATTAATCCGGACTGCGAAGTCATTGCTGTCAAAATGTTTTACACGGAAGAAACGTACGAACAGTTTTTTGGATATGGACTCGATTTTGTAATTGATGCATCCGATACGATTTCTTATAAAATCCATTTAATGAAAGAATGTCTGAAGAGGAAAATCCCTATTATTTCAAGCATGGGAGCAGCGAATAAAATGGATCCAACCCGTTTTCAGATTGCCGATATTTCTAAAACGCATACGGATCCGATCGCAAAAGTGATTCGTACCCGCCTTCGCAAAGAAGGAATCCATAAAGGCATCCCTGTTGTATTTTCCGATGAAAGCCCGATTGTCATTCGTGAAGAGGTAAGAAAAGAAGTAGGGAATGACAATGCACACATTCGAAAAGCGAAAATGCCTCCGTCTTCCAATGCCTTTGTTCCTTCTGTAGCCGGATTGGTCATGGCGAGCTATACGGTTGGAGAATTGCTGAATGACATAAAGTTGGTACGCGTTTCTGATTCTAAATAAGAAAAGCGTAAGCGCCCGTTTTGCACCGTGCGATAGAGCTAGACATTCGTCTATTTTTAAAGATATAAATTCTGATTTATAATAAACTCCCCGGCTTCCAGTGGATTCGGGGAGTTTATTTTTATAATTTTGCAAAAGAATTATATCAAAGAGATCAATTGTTTTTTGTCAGTTTATCGTAAACAGCAGCAAGCGCCTGTTCGAATTTACCGGTTTTTTTAGGCAAATAATAACGCTTGTTTTTAATTTTGTTAGGCAAATATTGCTGCTTCACCCAGCCCGATTCATAATTGTGCGGGAATAGATAGTCAACCCCTCTGCCCAATTCCTTGGCCCCTTTATAATGGGCATCCTTTAAGTGATCGGGAACTTCGCCACTTATGCCTTTCTGAATATCTGATATCGCGGAATCGATTGCAGAAAGTGCTGAATTCGATTTGGGTGAAAGGCATAATTCGATCACGGCATTGGCAAGTGGAATTCGTGCTTCAGGAAAACCGATTCTTTCAGAAGCTTCGATTGCAGCTAGCGTTCGAGCACCCGCCTGGGGACTTGCGAGGCCGATGTCTTCATACGCAATGACAAGAAGTCTTCTGTTAATGCTGACCAAATCTCCGGCTTCGATCAATCTGCCGAGATAATGAAGGGCTGCATTAACATCGCTTCCACGAATGGACTTTTGAAATGCTGATAAAACATCGTAATGTCCATCACCATCTTTATCATGGGAAAAGCTTTTTTTCTGAAAGCATTCTTCTGCAACCGGTAAAGTGATAGTGATGTATCCATCTGTATCTTCATCCGTGGATAGTACAGCCAATTCGAGAGCGTTCAGCGAGCTGCGGACATCACCGTTTGATGCGAGTGCAAAATGTTCTAATGCTTCGTCGGAAATCTTGATTTTCAGCTTGCCGAATCCTCTTTCTTCATCATATCTTGCCCTCAAAAGAGCTGTTTTCACTTCCTCAGCTGTTAATGGCTTCAACTCGAAAATTTGGCATCTGCTGCGGATGGCGGGATTTATCGCGTGATAAGGATTGCTTGTCGTTGCCCCGATTAATACGATCATCCCGTTTTCCAAAAAAGGAAGCAAAAAATCCTGCTTGCCCTTATCAAGTCGATGCACTTCATCGAGCAGAAGGATGACCTTCCCGGACATTTTTGCCTCAGCGGCAACGATCTCCATATCCTTTTTATTGCTCGTTACCGCATTCAACGTGCGAAAGGCGTATTGTGTGCTTCCTGCAATCGCGCTCGCTATCGACGTTTTACCAATGCCAGGTGGACCGTATAAGATCATCGAAGCTAGCTGTCTAGCTTTTACCATCCTAGCAATTATCTTTTCATCTCCCACTAAATGCTGTTGCCCGACGACTTCATCAATCGTGCGCGGCCGCATCCGAAAGGCAAGCGGTTTTTGCTGCATTTCAATCTCTCCCATTTCTCTTTGATTCCATTACGTTTATCGTACCATTTATTTTAGTGAAATCCCATTAAACAGGTTGGCCATGCAAGCTCCCAAAATTATCCTCATCCCTGCCATCTCAAAATTATGCTATAATTTCTAAAGCCTATCAAATTACTAAGGATTTTGGTAAAATTTCAAGGGAAACATGATTCTGACACTAAAAGAGAGCAGGGAGATTAGTGGATAAGAGAAAAGGGCAAACTGGATATCGATTTCTCGTCTATTTTGGTGGTTTATTGATCATGTCTCTCGGGTTTGTTTTTTTAATAAAAAGCAATATGGGTGCGACGCCATGGGACGTCCTTCATGTAGGACTATACGAGCACTTTGGGTTGACTGTAGGAAGTTGGTCTATCATCATGGGGATAGGGATTTTAACTGTGGCTGCGTTGATTTCGAAGGAATTTCCGAATATTGGCGCTTTTTTAAATATGTTGTGTGTAGGGATTTTTATCGATTTTTATATGATGCTTCCGTTTATGGTGACACCATCCTCTGTTCTTGGCAAGCTCATTATGTTTATGGCAGGAATGGCATTATCATCTTATGGAATGGGATTATACATATCCGCAAGCCTTGGAGCAGGCCCGCGTGACAGCCTAATGATGGCATTGACCACAAAAACCGGCTGGAAAGTGCGGAACGTGCGGGCGGCGATTGAATTAATCGTTTTATTGATTGGATGGAAACTGGGAGGACCAATCAATTGGGGGACCATCTTGTTCAGCACATTCATTGGACCGCTTGCAGGGATAGCGATCCCCCAGTGCAATGCGATAACTACGCTTTTTTTAGCAAAAGTAAAGAAAGGTGATCAAGCAATGAGCAACGTCACCTTCGACAATAATAATAGAGGTGCAAAAGGATGAAAATATCTACAAAGGGCCGCTATGGGCTGACCATTATGATCGAGCTTGCAAAAAAACACGGAGAGGGCCCCATTTCGCTTAAGGCGATTGCCCAAGCCAATGAACTATCGGAGCATTATTTGGAACAACTGATTGCTCCGCTTCGAAATGCAGGCCTTGTAAAAAGTATAAGGGGAGCATATGGTGGCTATATTCTAGCTGACCTTCCTTCCAAAATCACGTCAGGTGATGTCATTCGTGTCCTTGAAGGACCTATAAGTCCTGTTGAAGGAATTGAAGATGAAGAACCTGCCAAAAGAGAACTTTGGATTCGTATCCGTGATGCAATTAAGGATGTCCTGGATAACACAACGCTTGAAGATTTGGCTAGCCATAGTGATGACGGCGATTCTGATGCATATATGTTTTATATTTAAAATGGTGCACGAAAATTATAAGAAGTGTAGGTGATATCATGGAACGGATTTATATGGACCATGCAGCAACCTCTCCGATGCATCCGAAAGTGATTGAAAAAATGGTGGACGTGATGAATGGACAATTTGGCAATCCTTCCAGCATTCATTCGTATGGCAGGGAAGCGCGCCATCTCCTTGATACGTCAAGAGCACTTTTGGCAAAAAGCATCGGAGCGAGGGAAAATGAAATTATTTTCACGAGTGGCGGAACCGAAGCGGACAATTTGGCCATTCTCGGAATAGCCGAAGCTTACGCAGAAGTAGGCAAGCATATCATAACGACCGAAATTGAGCATCATGCCGTGCTCCACACGTGCGGAAAACTTGAAAAGCTCGGTTATGAAGTCACCTATTTATCGGTTGACGAAACGGGCATGATCTCCTTAGCCGAGTTACAAGCTGCTTTAAGGGAAGATACAATCCTCGTGACCATTATGTTTGGAAATAATGAAGTTGGAACGTTGCAGCCAATGAAGGAAATCGGAGAGCTTTTATATGGCCATCAAGCGAAGTTTCATACGGATGCCGTTCAGGCCTATGGACTTGAAAAAATTGATGTAAATGAGTGCAACATTGATTTATTGTCGGTATCTGCCCATAAAATCAACGGCCCAAAAGGCACTGGTTTCCTATATGTGAGGGGAAATGTAAAACTCTCACAGCGTTTGTTTGGCGGCGATCAGGAACGGAAAAGGCGAGCGGGAACTGAAAATACGGCTTCCATAGCTGGTTTTTGCGAGGCGGTCAGAATCGCGCAACAACACCAATCCGATCGATACGAAGAGTACAGGAAATATAAGGGGATATTCATGGATTTGCTGCATGAGCGCGGCGTCGAATTTCATCTAAACGGATTACTTGAATATTCACTGCCTCATATATTAAACTTGAGTTTCCCTGGGACGAGTGTTGAAGCGATGCTCGTAAACATGGATTTAGCAGGAATTGCTGTTTCGAGTGGATCTGCCTGCACGGCAGGATCAATCGAGCCGTCGCATGTCCTGGTTGCCATGTTTGGAAAGAATTCAGACCGGCTAATTAATTCGATACGTTTTAGCTTTGGACTGAATACAACAATCGAACAAGTGAAAATTGCAGCAGAGGAAACGGCGAAAATCGTTCATCGGCTGAAAAAATAAAGCGTTAGCCGTATTGCGGCTGAGCGGGGTGAAGAGATGGATAAGAAGGAACCAAAAGATATAAGAGTAGTCATCGGCATGTCAGGAGGAGTGGATTCTTCCGTTGCCGCGTTGCTGCTTAAACAGCAAGGGTATGACGTCATCGGAATTTTTATGAAAAACTGGGATGATACGGATGAAAATGGCGTTTGCACCGCAACAGAAGACTATGATGATGTCATCAGAGTTTGCAATCAAATTGGCATACCATATTATGCGGTCAATTTTGAAAAACAGTATTGGGATAAAGTCTTTACTTATTTCCTTGAAGAATACAAGGCGGGCCGCACGCCAAATCCGGATGTCATGTGCAATAAAGAAATCAAATTCAAGGCATTTTTGGAGCATGCGTTAAAATTAGGTGCCGATTATTTGGCGACCGGACATTATGCTCAAGTCGAATTCCGCGATGGTGAATACAAAATGCTTCGCGGTCTTGACGAAAATAAAGATCAAACGTATTTCTTGAATCAGCTGAACCAAGAACAGCTGAGCAAAGTCATGTTTCCAATTGGCAGTCTTGAAAAGTCAAAGGTTCGTGAAATTGCGAGGGAAGCAAATTTGGCGACTGCTGCCAAAAAGGATAGTACCGGCATTTGTTTTATCGGGGAAAGAGATTTTAAAGGTTTTTTAAGCCAATATCTTCCTGCGCAGCCGGGTATGATGGAAACGCCAGAAGGCGAGATTAAAGGCAAGCATGATGGATTAATGTATCATACCATCGGCCAGCGCCACGGACTTGGAATAGGCGGCTCAGGTGACCCATGGTTTGTTATCGGTAAAGACCTTGAGCGGAATGTCCTCCTTGTAGGACAAGGTTTCGATAATGAAATGCTTTATTCTGATGCAATTATCGCATCAGACATCGGATGGACATCGAATGCTCCAAAACCAGCTGAATTCGAATGTACGGCGAAATTCCGCTATCGCCAGGAAGATCACAAGGTAACTGTGAGAATCCTCGGTGATAAAAAAGCTCAGGTTATCTTCGCAGAACCGATTCGGGCGATTACACCAGGACAGGCAGCAGTCTTCTATTTGGGTGACGAATGCCTCGGTGGTGGTACCATCGATGAAGTATACAAAAATGGCGAACGCCTTACGTATGTAGGTTAAGTGAAACCTCGATTTCGATTTTTCGGAATCGGGGTTTTTTTATGGTAAGGGGTAATGAAGACGGTTTTGCATCATCACAAACGATTCTTTTTCATATACATGATGTGAAAAAAATCGCCAAAATATGCTATACTTTCAACTAGAATGGAGTGATTGAAGATGGATAAAAACCAATTGGGAATACAGTATATGCAAGAAGGGAAATGGGAAGAGGCAGCAAAAATCTTCAATGAAGCGATTGAGGAAAATAATGCCGATCCAGTTGCATATATCAACTTTGGAAATGTGCTCGCTGCAGTTGGCGATGACGATAAAGCTATGAAGTTTTATGAAAAAGCGATGGAGCTTGATGAAAATGCAGCAGCGGCGTATTATAGCGCGGGGAATTTATTTTTTAACAAGGAGCGTTTCAAGGAAGCGTTATCCATGTTTGAAACAGCACTGAAAAAAGGGCTACAAACAAGTGACAACTATTTCATGCTCGCCATGTCATTTATTCAGCTTGATCAAAATCGCCTGGCGTTGCCTTATATCCAACGCTGTGTGGAGCTTGATGAAAATGATGCAGAAGCGCGTTTTCAGTATGGAATGTGCCTTGCACAACAGGAACTTGTTGATGAGGCGATCATTCAATTTGAAAAGTGTGTGGAAATTGAACCGGAGCATGCCGATGCGTTTTATAATTTGGGCGTGGCTTATGGGCTTAAAGACCGTGAAGATGAAGCGCTGGCTATGTTTCAAAAAGCACTTGATGTCCAGCCTGACCATATGCTGGCAGGATATGTGAAAAAAGTGATTGAGCAAGGTGGGAACACCCACAATTAATCCGCGGTAAGCAAGGAAAGGAGGGGAGCAGATGGACAAACAGGATCGTTTGGATTTATTCAACGAGCAGGGGAAATTCGTCAAAGGCAGACATCTTGTAACAATTTTTCACAATGAACAAAACCTTTATACCGTATTGCGAATAAGGGTTGAGGACACAAATGATACATATGAGGACAAAGAGGCTGTCATTACAGGGCATTTCCCAAAAATTCATGAGCAGGAATCATATATTTTTTATGGAGATTTTAAAGACCATCCCAAATTCGGGCTGCAATTTATCGCCACCCATTTTCGTAAAGACATGCCGCAAACGAAACAAGGTGTCGTTTCGTATTTATCCAGCGATTTGTTTAAGGGGATTGGGAAAAAGACAGCAGAAAATATTGTCAATACACTAGGGGAAAACGCAATTTCACGGATTCTCAATCAACCTTCCCTGCTCGAGAGTGTACCGAAGCTCCCTCCAGACAAAGCGAAAGAGCTGTATGATACTTTAATGGAACATCAGGGCCTTGAACAAGTCATGGTCTCTTTGAATCAATTCGGCTTCGGGCCACAGCTGTCGATTAAAATTTACCAGGCATACAAAGAACAAACGCTGGAAGCTATCCGTAAAAATCCTTACCAGCTAGTAGAAACCGTTGAAGGAATCGGTTTTGGCAGGGCGGATGAGCTCGGATTCCAGTTGGGCATTACCGGTAACCATCCGGATCGCATTAAAGCGGCTTGCCTTTATACGATGGAATATGAAAGCATGCAAACGGGCCATGTATTTGTTGAGGCGAAGGACCTTCTTGAAAAAATAAAAGCATTGCTTGAAGAAAATAAACGGGATGAAATTGATTTTGCGGATATTTCCAATGAGATCATCAAGCTTGGTGAAGAAGGGAAATTGATCGTTGAAGAAAAGCGCATCTATCTTCCTTCGCTTTATTACTCCGAAAAAGGCGTCGTATCCAATATTAAGAGAATACTGGATCAAACAGAATACGCCGAGCAATTTCCTGAATCGGAATTTTTGCTGGCCCTTGGGCAATTGGAAGAGCGCCTTTCGGTCGAGTATGCCCCTTCACAGAAAGAAGCGATTCAGACAGCTTTAATGTCACCGATGCTGATTTTAACCGGCGGTCCCGGTACAGGCAAAACGACAGTCATCAAAGGGATCGTCGAGCTTTATGCCGAATTGCATGGCTGTTCACTAGAACCAAAGGATTATCAAAAAAAGGATGAACCATTCCCATTTTTGCTTGCTGCCCCAACAGGAAGAGCCGCCAAGAGGATGAGCGAATCGACAGGATTGCCTGCTGTAACCATCCATCGTTTGCTTGGCTTTAACGGTACAGAAGGATTTGACCGTGATGAAACAAGCCCGCTCGAGGGAAAAATTCTCATCGTTGATGAAACGTCCATGGTTGATATTTGGCTTGCCAATCAGTTATTTAAAGCATTGCCCCCAAATATTCAAGTCATCCTAGTTGGTGATGAGGATCAATTGCCGTCCGTTGGGCCTGGACAGGTTTTAAAGGACTTACTGCAGTCTGACAGGGTACCGACGGTAAGATTGACAGATATTTATCGTCAGGCCGAAGGATCCTCTATTATCCAATTGGCTCATGAAATCAAAAAAGGACAACTGCCGGAGGACATTCTGCTTCAAAGCAAAGACCGATCTTTTATTAAATGTGCCGGTTCACAGCTATCCCAAGTCGTTGAAAAGGTCGCGCTCAATGCCAAAAAGAAAGGATACACCGCCAAGGATATCCAGGTGCTTGCACCGATGTACAGGGGACCTGCAGGAATTGATCGGTTAAATGTTCTTCTCCAGGAAATTTTCAACCCAAATCCTGATGGAACGAGAAAGGAATTACTTTTTGGCGATGTAAAGTACAGAATCGGCGATAAAGTTCTTCAATTGGTGAATCAGCCGGAAAGCAATGTATTCAATGGGGATATTGGGGAAATTGTCGCTATTTTTTACGCAAAGGAAAATGTTGAAAAACAGGATATGGTTGTCATATCATTTGAAGGCACGGAAGTCAGCTATACACGCCAGGACCTCAATCAAATTACCCATGCCTATTGCTGTTCGGTACATAAATCGCAGGGCAGCGAGTTTCCGATTGTCATTATGCCGATCACAAGAAGTTATTATCGGATGTTGCGAAGGAATTTAATTTATACTGCCATTACGAGAAGTAAACAATTTTTAATTCTTTGCGGCGAGGAAGAAGCACTCCGAATCGGTGTGGAACGAGCAGATGAACAGAGCAGAAAAACGACATTGTGTGTGAAACTGCAGGAAACGATTTCCAATACAACTGTGATGGCTGACTACGAACAATCAGAGATCCCTTTACAATCAGGTGTTGCATACGAAGACCAGTTTATTGATGCAAATCCAATGATCGGAATGGAAAACGTTTCACCTTATGATTTCATGTGATGTGGCTATACTAGTAATGTTCTGAAAGGCGGGGACACTCTTTGCGGACATTTTCATCGCTGAAAGGACTACATGTATACGAAACGAATAGTGGAAAAATAG
>JAUZPT010000092.1 GCA_030705745.1 Bacillota bacterium
GGCGAGCCTTTAGGGCGAAGACAGAGGCGTAGTTGCACTTATGCGTGATAGGAAAGTATAAACTAGAAAAGTTTATACTTTCCTATTAGCTGAAAAAGAGGAGATCGCTCTCCCCTTAGCTTAATGAATATCCATTAAATAGCCACGACAATCTCAGTTACGTTCCGCTTAAAAGCGTCCTGTTTTAATAATGGAATAAAGAATCCATATAAACATTAAAAATGATATGACGAAGCCGATTTCTAGAGCATGGATGTTCGCTAAAAATGTATGCGGGCCGAATGTGGAGCCAACAATCAGCCCGAGTACGACGATGCTAAACGCTAGAAGCGACAGGCTAAAGGAAACCTGATTGCTGATGCGGTCAATTTTATTGAATAATTCCGGGAGGTCAGAAAGTCCAATATTCACCTTCAGTTCTCCATCTTTCGTTTTTTTCAGAACATCATCCACATGTCCGGGCAGTTTCAAAAAGGTACTGGCAAAGTCTTCTGCCTGCCCAAAAAAACGTTTACCCATTTTCAAAGGATCGTAGCGCTCTTTAACCAATTGTTTCCCGTAAGGCTCGGCAAGGGTTAACAAGTTGAGAGTTGGATCAATATCTGAAATGATGCCTTCTACAGTGATGAGTGTTTTCCCAAGCATTAGAAAATCTTTTGGAATTCGAATTTCATGGTAGTGCGCCGTCGCGAATAATTCATTGATGGTCATGCCAAAGTTCATTTGTCCGAGAGGCATGGTACTATATTTTTTGCTAATTCTATCGATGTCATCATAAAATTGCTTCTTGTCAACAGAAGTAGGCACGTCAGTCAGACGGTACATCGCTTTAACGACTAAATCGGTATCTTCGTGCATTAATCCGATCATTAACGTTGTCACATCGGACCTCATCGAGGAGGAGAGTCTGCCAATTTGCCCAAAATCAATCAAGCCAAGCTGCTTTTTATCATGGTTATAAAGAAGATTGCCAGGATGTGGATCGCCATGGAAAAATCCTTCTCTCAGTATTTGCGTTACAAAGCAATCGACCAATAAATCTGCCACTTTGCGCTTTTCTTCCAAATTAAGATTCGTATCATGTAGACAATTTAGTTTGATTCCTTCAATTCGTTCCATCGTCAATAAGTGTGAAGTTGAATAGTCCCAGTAAATATCTGGTACCTTAAACTTATCGTTTTCGGAAAATTGGAGCTGTACCGTTTCCGTATTGCGACCCTCTTCCATATAATCGAGTTCTCGTCTCATCGAATCTGCAAGTTCTTCCATCATTTCACGCAAATGATAGCCTTCAAGCCATTCATACCGCTGTTCGACCAATGTGGAGAGATCCAAAAGGATTTCAAGATCCGTGTATACATTTTTTCTGATGCCTGGTCGCTGTACCTTGACCATCACCTCTTCACCGGTCAACAATACCGCTTCATGAACTTGTCCAATGGAAGCCGCCCCAATGCATTCATTCGAAAAGGATTTGAATAATTCCTCAACCGAGCTGCCTAATTCAGCTTTGATTTTCGCCTTTATTTCCTCCACTGGGACTGGAGTCACCTCGTCCTGCAATTTTTCAAGCTGGCGGATAATTTCAATTGGCAGTAAATCGCTGCGAATGCTTAAAAGCTGCCCGAGCTTCACGAACGTTGGCCCAAGTTCTTCCAATAAATCACGCATGCGATTGCCGACTTCCTCCACATTTCCGTGACGAAAGTCGGCAATCAGTCTGTCCTTAATTGAAAGCATGTCATTCAGGCCGACTTCCTCGACCATATAGCCATAACCATATTTTACAAAGATTGATACAATTTCTTTGTATCTGTTTAAACGCCTTAACCGATCCGTTAGCATTCCATCACCCGCAACTAATTAGAATCCAGCTTTTCATTTCGCAATACATTGATTTCTTCCTGTAAAAATACTAACTGAGCTTTAAGGATATCCACATCTTCCTGGGTTACAAAGCCCATTTCCTTGAACTGTTTTTTAATCGAGGATTGAAATTCCTGATTCCAGCTCTCAGTTTTAGCCTCACCTTTTTTCATAAATTCATCAAACAACGAATCTGCTTCGCTCCGGCTCATCATTCCCTTTTGCACGAGATTCGTAATCGCTTCTTCAAATTTTTCCTTGCTCGAGATTGCAGCTCCAAGCCCAAGCATGAATCCCTTTTTTAAAAAATCGTTCATTTTTTTGTCCTCCTTCATTTATCAGATTCTATTCCATACCCTAAAATTGCGGAAAAGTATCCTGATTATAAAAAATAAAGGTGGAACCCCTTCAAAAATAAAGAAGGGGTTCCACCTTTTAGACGTTAATAGAGTTCTTTTGCTTATCAGTAAACGTTTAATGGCGGCTGTATCTTTTGATTTGCGCCGAATAACACGCCTCACATATTGGAAAACGAGCATCCCAGGCTAATGTTTTTCCGCATCTCTTGCACTTTTTGCTAATATTTTTGACGTCAGTCTTCAGCCTTTCATGCACCTGATCGCTTGTTTCCTCGCGCACACGCTCCCAATAAACCGCTTCTGTACGTCTTTCAAGACGGTACAAAAAGAGGAGATGAAGACCGATTGCTTTATACGTAAGCTCTACATCCTCGAGTGTTCTTTTTTTAATCTGAGGCTCAGGCAGTTCTTCTCCCATAACGATTGCATAAATCGTCTGCTCCCACTGCCTAGTTAGCGCTGACTCACGGGATGAAAAAGGCAGCTGAAGATAGCTGTACAAATCTGCTAATGACAGTCTTGCTTCTAGTTCCGTTCCACGGAGCAATTCGAAAAGCTCGCGTTCTTCTGTCAGTGGAGCCTTTTTTGTGCCAAATGGACTTTCAAACTTGTCCCATAGCTCAAAAAACTCGGCCAAATCTCTGCTGTACCGCTGGAAGCGTTCAAGCATCGCAGTCGTTGGCGCGATGGAAAATGTATTTACTGGTTCATCCCTGGAATGCAGAAGTCGACTCATTTGCTGAATGTCTTTCGTAAAAGCCACTTTTCCAACATTGTAGATGCCTTTGCGTCCGGCACGCCCCGCAATTTGCTTGACCTCCTGTGAAGTAAGCTGCCTTCTGCTCGTACCGTCAAATTTTTCATTTTCCAAAAAGACGACACGGCGGATCGGCAAATTAAGGCCCATTCCAATTGCATCAGTAGCCACTATTACCTTCGTTTCTCCATTAATGAAACGCTGAATTTGCTTCAACCGTGTTTCGGGTGGCATGCTTCCATAAATCATGCTTGCCGCATGTCCATCCTGTTGCAGCTTGGATGCCGTCTCCAGCACACGCTTTCTCGAGAAACAGATGAGGGCATCCCCTTTTTTGACCGTATTGATTGTAAATTCCTTTTTTTCTACTTCTAGAGGAATTTCACGTTTGTATTCATGGATTTCAACATCCGAATTCCCGAGCAAACCTAGCAGCATCTGCTTTACATTTCTGCTCCCGATGATGTGAACTTCTTTAGCATTGGCTTTCGTGATCGCCTTGAACCACGAATAACCTCTGTCTTTATCCGCTAGCATCTGTGCTTCATCTATGACAACGACTTCATAAAATTCCTTTTCATGAAAAATTTCAATCGTACAGGAAGCGTGTGCGGCGTATTCGACGAGCTTTTCTTCCTCACCCGTTTTAAGTGAGCAAGGTGTCCCCTCATCATTTAATTTATCAAAAACTTCGAGCGCTAATAGGCGAAGTGGAGCCAGATACAAACCACTATGTGCCTGTTTCATTCGCTCCAGGGCATGAAACGTTTTACCTGTATTCGTATCTCCAATATGCAGCACATAACGAATCCTCCGACCGAGAGAAGGACTGAAGTCCTGGCCGAAAATATCCTCCATCATTCGTGTTTCTTCTGCTTTTATCCGCTCCAGCTCTGCAAGCTCTTCTGCTTTTCGCTTCTCTCTTTCCTCGATGTCTTTTTTATAGATTGTTTCATGGGTTTCGACATCAAATGGGACAGGTGCAAGTTCAAGAAGATCCTCCACATATTCGGCTTTGATTTTTTCGAAAATGGATTTAGACAATTCGATCAATGCATCGTTGACGAGCTGATCTGTGAAAAGCCCTTTTTCGTTACTGCCATCAATCTCGTTTTTCATTGCATCAAGCAGCATGCCGGGCACTAAAGCAAATAAATAATCACGTATTTTCTTTTCGTATTTATAATAATACGTTTCATATTCAAAATAACTCTTGCCCCAATTAAGCGTTTTATGAATTTCTCCTGTTAGCGCGTCAAAGAAATCATCCATTTTTGGAAAATCGGAAGGACGAAACGGCCCATCCGGAATTAATATCTCCTCCAGCGCCATCGGGTCCACATGCTGGAATTTGAGCTTATTTTTAAAATCATCGGCCACTTGCTGTGCTGCAAAATGCCTTGTGTATAAGTAGATGATGTCAAAGCGTTTTTGAAGAAAATCGCGCGTGAACTTTTCGATCGTCTCCTGAAGCTGCCAACGCTTTACGGCCAACTGTTCCTCTTCCTGTCGTTTGAAAAAATTCCTTCTCGCTCTATCGTACTTTTCCTCCCATTTCAATGGATTATCAGCATATACCTCCTGCAGCCATTGATGCGTATCGAAAGGCTCGAATGTCCTCATTTCGGTACGAAAATGTTGATTGATCAGCTTTCGGCTTACACCCTCTGTTTCATAGCCCCGTTCACTCAAAAAAAGTTTTTTGTCATCACGACCAATGTCATTTGTCACGCTATTCAACCAAACATTGATCCAAATCTGCGAAATATACTGCTCGCGATCGCTTAAGTATTGTTGGAAATCTGGCAGTTGATCCATTTTTTCCAAATAACTCTCTATATCGCGGGAAAGTTTTTGACGTGTATGCTCCATGGCAATCTTTTGAACATCTTTAAGTTTTTTCATACGTGTCCCCTTTATTAACTGCTGAGTAAAAATATGCTTTGCGTATAGTATAGAGAAATTCGGAGACCATGTCCAAAAAGCAGGATTTGTTCGCTTGGTTGCCGCCTTGCGAATTTGTTAGGAGAAAGTGTAATTGAAGATAAGTGGAAGGATTTTGTAGATAAAAGCGATAATTTTGTAGATAAAGTGTTGAAAATTGTAGATAAAAGCGATAATTTTGTAGATAAAGTCTTAAAAATTGTAGATAAAAGCATAAAAAGCGTTGATAGTGCCATTCAATTTGATTAAAATGCTTGATCAAAGGCTCGATAAGTCAATTTAAGTTACTTATGGTATATATGAAAACGCATTTCCATGTAAAATCATAAAAAAAAAGCGCCGCCCAACAAAATTGGGTGGCGCCTCCTCGCTCTTATCGAATAGAAAGAATTTTTTTTCTGCTTCCATGGCGAATGGTTGCCTGGGCTGCAGCAAGACGAGCGAGTGGTACACGATATGGTGAGCAGCTTACATAATCGAGACCGGTTTTGTAGCAGAATTCGATTGAATGCTTTTCGCCGCCATGTTCTCCGCAAATGCCTGTTTTTAAACCTGGCTTTGTTTGTCGGCCGAGGGTTACGCCCATTTCGACAAGCTTGCCCACGCCTTCTGTGTCTAGCACGGCAAATGGATTTTCAGGAAGAACTTTTTCCTCAATGTATGTTTGCAGGAATTTCCCTTCTGCATCGTCACGGCTATACCCAAACGTCGTTTGCGTCAAATCATTCGTGCCAAACGAGAAGAAATCTGCTTCTTCAGCGATTCGATCTGCAGTGAGCGCTGCACGCGGGATTTCAATCATCGTGCCAACTGTATAATCGATTACCGTTCCTTTTTCCTCTTTAACCTGCTTGCCTGCTTCATTTACAAGCTTGCGCATTTCCTTCAGCTCATTCACATGGCCAACGAGAGGAATCATGATTTCCGGATTTACGGTAATCCCTCTCTCAGCCAATGAAGAAGCAGCGTAAAAAATGGCTTTTGCCTGCATAAAGTAAATTTCTGGATGAATCATACCAAGACGGCAGCCGCGATGTCCAAGCATCGGGTTATATTCATGGAGTTGACGAACTTTTTTAAGAAGAATTTCTTTCATCTTTAATTCGCGTGATTGAGGATCAGTGATTTGCAGCTTCGTCACTTCGACAAGCAGCTCTTCTTTATCCGGCAAAAATTCGTGTAATGGCGGATCAAGCAGGCGAATTGTAACAGGATGCCCCTGCATTGCTTCAAAAATTCCTTCAAAATCCCCCTGCTGCATAGGCAACAGCTGATCGAGCGCCACTTTCCGTTCTTCATACGTTTCAGCAAGAATCATCGATTGGACAATCGGTATCCGCTTGGAATCCATAAACATATGCTCCGTGCGGCATAAGCCAATTCCTCCAGCGCCAAATTCGAATGCTTTTTTCGCATCTTCAGGATTGTCGGCATTCGCTCTTACACCAAGATCACGAACGTCATCCGCCCAAGAAAGCAGCAACTGGAACTCATCAGAAAGCTCTGGGTCAATCATCGGAATTTCACCGAGCATGATTTCCCCTGTTGCACCGTCAATTGTGATAATGTCGCCATGATTGACAACGGTATCTCCGACCTGGAATTGTCCTTCGCGTAAGTCAATTTTCATTGCTTCACAACCACAAATGCACGCTTTCCCCATGCCACGCGCTACGACAGCCGCATGGCTCGTCATTCCACCTCGACTCGTGACAACGGCTTGTGCGGCAATGATGCCATGAATATCGTCTGGTGTCGTTTCAGGACGGACGAGAATGACTTTTTTCCCTTCATTTGTTAACGTTTCCGCTTCGTCTGCGTCAAATACTACCTGGCCTGTTGCTGCTCCTGGTGAGGCCGGCAACCCTTTTGCCAGCTGCTTTCGTTCGAATTTATCGTCGATGCGGCGGTGCAGCAGCTGATTCAATTGCTCGGGATCTACGCGAAGAAGTGCTTCATTTTTATCGATGATTCCTTCGTTGACCATTTCGACGGCTATTCGGATGGCCGCCTGTGCGGTCCGCTTTCCAGTCCGAGTTTGAAGAATGTAAAGCTTTCCTCGCTCCACCGTAAATTCAATGTCCTGCATATCTTTGTAATGGCGTTCAAGAAGCTCGTATGTTTCTGAAAATTGTTGAAACACTTTCGGCATTTCTTCCTTTAATGTTCGGATTGGTAGCGGCGTGCGAATTCCAGCAACCACATCTTCACCTTGCGCATTAATTAAATACTCGCCGTACAAATCGGATTCTCCAGTGGACGGATTGCGCGTAAACGCTACACCCGTGCCTGAATCATTCCCCATGTTTCCAAACACCATGCTTTGAATGTTCACCGCAGTACCGAGATGATCAGCAATTTTATTCAAGCGGCGGTACACTATGGCACGCTGATTGTTCCATGAATCAAAAACGGAATTGATCGCGAGGAAAAGCTGTTCCTTCGGGTCTTGCGGGAATGCTTTTCTCGTATGCTTTTTCACGATGCCTTTATAGCCTGCAATTACTTCTTGCCAATCGGCTGCAGAGAGATCCGGATCTGAGGAATATCCTTTATTCTCACGCGTTTCTTCCAGCAATTGCTCAAAATAAAAACCATCAACTTCAAGCACCACGTCGGAAAACATTTGAATAAAACGGCGGTAAGAATCATACGCAAAACGGGGATTTTCCGTTAACTTAGCTAGGCCTTCCACTGTTTCGTCGTTCATGCCAAGATTCAAGATCGTGTCCATCATTCCAGGCATCGAAAAAACAGAACCCGATCTTACAGAAACAAGGAGTGGATTACCGGGATTTCCGAATTGCTTGCCGGTCTGATCTTCGAGCGTATGAAGCGCCTGGAGCACTTGCTCGGTCACATCTATGGTAATTTTCTTTCCCGCTTCGTAATAATCATTGCAAGCCTCGGTTGTGATCGTAAAGCCGTCGGGAACTGGAAGGCCGATCTTAGTCATTTCGGCCAAATTCGCCCCTTTACCACCTAAAAGCGCTTTCATGGAACTGTTGCCTTCGTTAAAAAGATACACAAATTTTTTCATTATGTAAGTCCCCCTCTCACTTTTTTAAAACTTCCAAAATTAAGCCGGCAGTTTCTTCGACAGCCTTGTTGGATACATTAATGACAGGACATCCGACGCGTTTCATAATTTTTTCGGCGTAATCAAGTTCCTCGAGAATGCGTTCAAAGCTTGCATAATTAGCCTGAGAGGTTAATCCGAGTGCCTTAAGTCGTTCTTTTCTGATTTCGTTTAGTTTATCTGGCGTAATAATTAAACCCACACATTTGCCGCGTGGAATATCGAACAATTCGTCGGGCGGAGGTACTTCTGGAACGAGCGGGACATTGGCTACTTTATAACGCTGATGGGCCAAATACATCGATAACGGCGTTTTGGAGGTTCTGGACACGCCGATGAGGACGATATCTGCTCGCATAATTCCGCGTGTATCACGGCCATCGTCATATTTAACGGCAAACTCGATGGCTTCCACTTTTCTAAAATACTCTTCATCAAGTTTTCGCAACAATCTTGGTTGATGATTTGGTTCTTTATTGAATCGCTTCATAAAAGCATCCATGAGCGGGTTTAACAAATCGACTGCAATAATTCCTTCCTCTGTTGCGCGACGGTCAAGATATTCTTTTAAAAAAGGAACAACAATCGTGTAGGCTATGAGCGATTTGCTTTGTTTTGCAATCAGGATGACATCCTCAATATCTTCTGTATCTTCAACATAGGAGTTCCGCTTAATTTCCACGTGGCCACCATTAAATTGCGTCGCGACCGCTTTTACGACGAATTCGGCTGTTTCCCCAACCGAGTCGGAAACAACGTACACTACTTCCCTTTGAATCAAAATTTCCCCACTCCTCGCATCCATTTTTACTATTAATTATTATTGGGTTTCAGTTTCGTTTCTCGAGCATTTCCAGAAACGCTTTCGTGATGGTTGTCTTTGTGATTCGGCCGATGAGTTCATACTTTTCCGGGGCATCATCTGCTTGCCGGACGACCGGCAAGGAATCAATATGGTTAGTGATCAGCTTTTTCGCCGCATCAAGCAATGTATCTTCCGGGTTGATGGTCACAATATTGGGCATGCGTGTCATAATCACATTTACCGGCAAATCGTTCAAATTTTTATTGCCAATCGCCGCCCTAATTAAATCCTTTCTTGAGATGACCCCTTCAAGAGTTCCATCATCATCTACCGCGTAAAGTGTTCCAACGTCCTCAAGGAAAAGTTGAACAATTGCATCATAAACGGAGCTTGATTTTTGAATGACGATTGGATGCGCTTTATAATCGTTGACAAGTTGATTTTTAAACGCTGCAGCTTGGAGTTTTAAGCTATGATCCTCGTTTAAAAAATAAC
>JAUZPT010000093.1 GCA_030705745.1 Bacillota bacterium
TATTATGTTCGAAAAGTTTTAAGAAACATCGATTACTATCTTTATGCCGCTTCCTAGGGGGACCAATATGTATGCATCTTTCTATAATCAGTCCTACCAACTAGCGCACTATTTATTATCTTTCTTAATCGTCGGTTTTCTTGCTCCGTTGTTTCTTTTTCCAAAACAGTTCGAAAATCGATCGGACCAAATCGTTTCCAATTACACCCGAATCGTTTTCTATTTAATTATTTTTGGATATGGACTTGTTTTAACGAAGCTTTTTGAAGTGCTGTCCTTATTTTTCAGTTATGTCTTTTTTTTATTATTTACAAACAAGGATCAATGGAAAAAGGATGCAAATGAAGAAAATCCGATTTCGAGGGCATTGTCGGTGTTCTTTGATTTCTTTGATGGCATCTTTTCCATTAAGGACCGCATATCCGAAAAAACGATTCGGAAACAACAAGATTTTGTGAAGGAAAAAATAACGAAGTCATCACTGGCAAATGGAATGGTGAAGGGATTTGCGCTGTTTTTCATCCTTGCTTATGCCTTGTATATACGTTTTTATGATGCGCTGAAACACGCTGCCCCACCTTTGTCCGATAGTTATGTGACACTGGCGTGGATGAAATACATCAATGAAAGAATCCTTTTTCATGACGGAATTTATCCGCAAGGCTTTCATATTTACCTGGCAACGCTTTTGAAATTTGCGGCGATCGATCCTATTTATATCCTGAAGTACACGGGGCCACTCAATTCTTTTTTTATCATGCTTGGGATGTTCTATTTTATCCGGAGGTTGACGGGCCATTTCATCGCAGGGGTGTGTGTGGCCATTGCGTATGGCCTGGCAGGTACATGGCTTCTTGGAAGTTCTCTCGAACGCCAGATTGCGACCAACTCGCAGGAGTTTGCTTTTCTGTTTATTTTTCCAAGCCTTTATTTTTATATTCTTTATTTTACAACGAAATCCAAATCCGCTTTGATTACCGCTTTTCTCGGAACAGCGATTATTGGGCTTGTTCATTCCCTCGCGTTTGCTTTTGAAGGAATGGCGATCATGCTTCTTGGTTTTTCACATTTCCTATTAAAAGGAAAACCCGCATTACCGTACATTGCACGTACTTATGGATTAAGTCTTATGGCTGCTGTATTGTCGCTTTTGCCCTTTGGAATAGGAAAAATGATCGGAAGAAATGTGCATAGTTCATCTGCCGATTATTTAATGAGTAAAATTCAACAGGCAATTGACTATACTACGTTACGGCCCATCGATTATGTGGCGGTTGCTTTTATTCTAATACTTCTGTTGTTTCTAATTAAAAGAGGCTCGGGTGCTCAGCAGCGCCTTACAGCACTGTTCACGGCGCTGCTAGGCATCAGTACGTTTCTGTTGTATTACGCCGGGGGCAAGATGACGAGGAGCGTATTGATCAGTTCAAGATCACAGGATTTATGGGCGCTTGTAATCCCCGTCTTGATCGGTGCGGGTGTGTTCGCACTGGTTCAGGTTCTGCCGGCATTTTTTCGAAAAAAATATTGGGAAACAGCTGTTAGCATCCTATTGATTTCGTTTGTACTTGTTGCCCTTCATCCGGAGCCGATCACTGCATATAAAATGGAACGCGAT
This sequence comes from Bacillota bacterium, assembly GCA_030705745.1. Lineage (GTDB taxonomy): Bacteria > Bacillota > Bacilli > Bacillales > Cytobacillaceae > Neobacillus_A. Next base: position 1,619 of record JAUZPT010000093.1, read on the forward strand.
AGTTTTATTGAACAATATTTGCGTATCCGTGATTCGTATTCACCGAAAATGTGGAGTATCGTTTCACAGGATGAAGAATATTCCGTCGTTCTCGGAAGCGGAGTTCATATGTATGTGAAGGACTTTCTCAATTATTACGATGCGAACAAGCCGCCTTTAACGCGAAAAGGCTCCAATAAACGGGACTATAATGTCCCGCAGGATATATTTGTATTTTACGAAAAACATATATTCGAAGTTTCCAAATCAAACAGTATCTATAGCTTGCTGAAACCGAAATATGATCAGCGCCAAAAAGACAGTGATAATTTCAAAAAATGGCTGAATCAATACAGGCAATCAGGGCACAAAGTAGAGTTATATTACGATGATCCTGATTTTGCCGTCTATCATTTTCACATTCCAGCGATCAAACAAAAATTGAAAAAACGTTTTTGGGAGGATTGATATCCCCTCCGGAAAAGCGAAGGAGAAAGCCGATGGCGGTATTTGTTACAGATGGATTGCTTAGAAAATCGTTAGCCGCTGTACGTTCACTCGGAAAAAAAGGCGTATCCGTACATGTCGGAGAAAAAACGATATTTAATCCGGCTGCATTTTCAAAATACAGTGAGCATACTGAAACGTATCCATGTCCCGAAACGAAACGCGATGAGTTTGTAAAATGGGTGGAAACACGGCTCGATTCCAAGGCGTGGGATGTCATGTTTCCGATGGATGACGCAACAATGGAACTGGCAATCGAAAATAGGGAAAAGTGGGAATCACGCTGCAAGCTCGTTCTTCCGCCTACAGAAAGCTACCATAGGGCGCAAGATAAATTTAGCGCGATCCAAATTGCGAAAAAGGTAGGCATGTCCTGTCCGAAAACGCATCTCCCCACTTCGATGGAAGAAGTTAAACTTATTGACTCGTCTGAGCAACGTCCGATCCTTATCAAGCCAAGCAAAAGCTCCGGTTCAAGAGGCGTAAAGGTGATAGGAAGCGGTGAAAGCCTTGTAGAGGGCTACGGGAACTTATTGGCTTCATATGACAATCTGATGATTCAGGAGTATATTCCTCAAGGCATGAGAATTGATGTGTGTATGCTCGTCGACAAGCAGCGGGAAATCCGGAGTGTATTTGTACAAAACGAAGTCAGACATTTCCCGATTCCGATGGGTCCAAGCACGGTGCAAGTGAGTGCGGAACGCGACGATTTAGTGCAATTGTGCAAGGCCTTTTTAGACGTACTGCCATGGTATGGAATCATTGAATTTGAATTCATGGTCGATCCAAGAGACGGAATTCCGAAGTTTATGGAGGTCAATACGCGTTTCTGGAATTCGCTTGAGTGCGCGATTCACGCAGGAGTGGATTTTCCTTTCATGCTGTACGAGCTAGCCGTGAATGGATTGCTGGAGGGGAATAGCACCTATGAAACAGGCAAGTATTGCCGTAATTTGTTGCCGGGTGACCTTCTTCATTTTATTTCGAACAAAGAACGGAGATCAAAGGATATTCCTTTTTGGAAAATTGATGGTGGTTTTTTTCATGATGATATTCTTTCAAGGGAAGATCCCTTTCCAACAATCGGTTTCCTTTGTGCTTGTTTACGTTTTGGATTTGATCTTTCGCTGTGGCGAAAGATGTTTAAAAGAAGTGTTTAGGGGTTGTCACAATGAATAATCTACTGTCCGTAGACGTTGAGGATTGGTATCATGCAAATGCATTGGACATTCCTATTTCTCAATGGGGAACTTATGAATCCCGAGTTGTAGGAAATACAAAGAGAATAATTGAGCTCTTTGAAAAATATGAGGTGAAAGCCACCTTTTTTGTACTTGGTTGTGTCGCCGAGCAGCATCCCGGCTTAATCAAGGAAATTGTAAGCCATGGTCATGAAGTCGCTTCACATGGAAGATACCATCAGCTTGTCTATACGCTTACGGAAGAACAATTTAGGGAAGACGTCCGTAAGTCCAAAGCTATACTTGAGGATATTACAGGGAAACAAGTATCTCTTTATCGGGCACCTTCGTGGTCAATTAAACTCGACCAGCTGAACCGCTTGACCATTTTGCAGGAGGAAGGTTATTTGGGCGATTCGAGTTTGCAGCCCTTTTGGACCCCTTTGTCGGGAAACAACAAGTCGCCAATGGAACCCTTTTATCCGATTGTGAATGGTGAACGGCTGTCGTTACTCGAAATTCCTCCTACCGTAATCAATGTAGCGGGTTTGAGGCTTCCGTTCGCAGGGGGATTTTATTTGCGCTTTTTCCCCTCTTTTCTTGTGAAACAGGCGATGCGCCTCGTGAACCTGCAACGCAAAGGACTCGTTTATATTCATCCATGGGAATTTGATGTGAACATGCCCCGAGTGGAAAAAAGCGCTTTAGTTAAGTTTATTCATTATAATAATATTGCTTCAACTGAGACGAAGCTCGAGAAAATGCTGCAAAATTTTCACTTTGGACCGATGAACGTTTGTCTTGAAAAAACGGACTATCACTCTGTCCGGTTATGAAAGGTGAGGGGAGGGAAAACGTGCAAACAACCCTACAACAAATTTGGTTACGCATCAAGGACAAGCCTATACTGCTTGTGCTGTTGATGAACGTACTTTTGGCGGGAAGCGGTTTTCTTAAAGATGTTTTGTTTGCCCATTACCTTGGAACAACAGAGACCGCCGATGCGTTTACATTTGCGTATTTTATCGCTGATACGATCGGCAATAATTTAATTGCCACCGCTCTCGGTGTTGTGTCTATTCCTATCTTTACAGCGCTTGTTTTAAAGGGGAATACGAAGCTGTTGAAAAGAGTCACAGCTTTACTATCCTCAAGCGTTTTCGTTTCCACTGTCGTATTGTCGCTTTGTTTCTATTTTGCCGGCAAGCTGGCGGAAGGTTGGATGAGCGATAGCTCATGGAGCACCAAGTATCAGCTTGCGTTTCATTATTTTGTACTGATGCTGCCGATTATTGTACTCTTTCCACTCGCGCTAATCGGTTCATCGTTGCTTCAGGCACAATATAGATTTCTCGTTCCTTCCGTGGGCCCTGTATTATTTAATGCCGTATTTATCATCGGGACCGCTTTGTGCATTCTATTTCGGATTGGAGATGAATGGGGAGGGACCATGTTGTCTGGTTCCGTCACACTCGCTGCCGTCGTTTACGTTCTTTATATTTGGCAGTCTGCAAGAATGAAAGAGTCGAAAAGTATCGTGGAAATCATGCAAGAGAAGAAGCGGGTGCGTGTTTACACAAATGCCATTATAGCTCATTTTTTTCCTTATTTTCTGTTGCTGTCCTTCACGCAAGTGCTTTTATTCGTTGAACGTTTTCTCGCTTTTCATTTGCCCGAAGGCACGCTCGCTTCCTTGAACTATGCGTATCGCTTGGCACAGATGCCGATTTGGGTGTTTGTATCAGCCGTGACAACGGTTATTTTACCGGAATTTTCTGCAGCCATTACATCTAAAACGTTTATTTCCACCATAAAAAAAATGAAGTCCTCGCTCGTGATCACTATTCTTCTTTCATTGGCCATGAGCCTTCTATTATTTGTCTTGAGAGAACCAGTTATTGCACTTTTATTTAAAAGAGGCGCATTTACAGAAAAATCGGTTCAAATTACGTCAACCATTTTGGCCGGATATTCACTGTCCATTCCCGGAACAAGCCTTTCATTAATCGGAATCCGTTATTATGTTGCAAAAAGGGCATTATCGCTCCCACTCCTTTTTTTGTTTGTGACGACCGTCATTTCCATTGCGTTTGATTTTTTGTTTGTACCAAAATGGGGGGCCGCCGCAATTGGATATGGTGCAGCGCTTGGTTCGGCCATCAACGGCCTCCTATTCATCGCCGCGATCCGCATGGAATGGAAAAAAATAGCGTGGAAGGAGCTGAGCGTATGAAGACGCATTTGATCATGATTCCAGCACATAACGAAGAAGGAAATATTGCAACGGTTTTAGAGGATGTATTAAGCCTCGATTTGGGGACAGATATTCTCGTGATCAATGATGGATCGTCCGACCAAACGGAAAATATCGTGAAGTCATATCCGGTATTTCTTGTTACGCATCCAGTCAACCTGGGCTATGCGGCAACCTTGCAGACAGGATTTAAATTTGCCTACAATAAAGGATACCAATATGTAATCCAGTTGGACGGCGATGGGCAGCATGACGTCCAATACATTCATGAATTAATGTATGCATTGTCAAACGAACAAACGGATATTGTACTCGGATCGCGCTTTTTGCAAAGAAGTCAAATGAATATCAGCTGGGCAAAGCTTGCTGTCATCAAATTTTTCAGAGCGATGATCATGCGTATGACAGGAAAAAAAGTGACGGATCCAACCTCAGGTTTCCGAGGATACAAGGTAAGTGTCTTTCATAATTTTGTCAAACCAAACTTTTTTCCTAATGAATATCCAGATAGTAATTTAATTATCGAGCTTCTTCTCCAAAAATATCGATTGGTTGAAGTGCCTGTAAATATGAAGGATCGGATGCACGGCGTCAGTATGCACGCCGGTTTCAAATCATTTATATATATGTTCCATGTCATGTTAAGCATCGTGACTGTCATGCTCCGCCATACACTAAGAAAGAGGGTGAGCATCAAATGATGACGAATTTACATCTGTTTTTGCTTCTTTGCGGTTTCATTTTTTTTCTTATCATTTTAACGTTGCTTTTTCGCCATCGAATTTCTGAAAAATATTCCATTTTATGGTTAACGGCAGGTATTGGAATATTAACGTTATCAAGTAATATAAAGATATTAGATGGAATGGCAAGATGGGTCGGCGTAAGTTATCCGCCATCGCTTTTGTTTTTATTGTCCACTCTCATCTTGCTGGGATTTCATTTATATCAATCGATGGAAATCACAAAGCTGAATAAAAAAATAAAAGAAATTACCCAGTACGTTGCTTTAAGGCACGCGGAAGAAAATTTGCCAAAGCCTGAGCTAATGGAAAAGGAGGAGTACAGTCATTTCTATGATTAATTCTACGATTTTTATCATCGTCGTTTTATCTGTTATTGTCTTTTTGTTGCTGGCAAGCACACTGATTCAAAGGCGAAAGGCTTTGCTTTATAAAAACCATGCTGCCAAAGTTGAATCGTTTGTTGCTGAGTTGCAGCCTTTTCATGGCCTTGAGAAAAATTTGGAAAAAATCTTAAAGCTCGTTGCGACTGAAATTCCTGCACCGACCATCGCTTTATATATTTGGAACGAAAAAAATGAACAGTTCGTGTTAAAGTCTGTCAGAGTTCAGAGTGATCACGATGCAAAAATTGGCCCATCGTATAGCGGCCTTGTACCGTATTCTAAAGAAACGTTTCATCCGCCCATCAATTTGCCGTTCGATGCGTCGTCATTGAAAACGGAAAGGATCAATTGGGGCGAAGTGCCGCTGCTGAATATCGGCATAAGCAAAAAGGCGATGATCCGGGTTGGTCCCATCTCCTCGATTACACGAAAGCAATTCGATTCGATCGAACACCTGGCGTCCATTTTAAAGAGCCCTGTCGACATTTTACTCGAGGCTGAGTACTACAAAAACCAAACGGAATTGCTACAATCGTCCGAAAAAGCAATTCAATATATTTCGGAAGTAACGATGGATCCAATCAAAATGATTCAAATGATCGTTGAATCGTCGTTTTACGCGTTTGGCATAAAAGCCAGTTTCTTTTTAATGAAGGAAGAACAAACGTATCAAGCTCCTTTTTATCAAGGGCTTCCTGTGCCGTTTATCGAAAAAATACGGAATGATAAAAGTGTGCATTCATTTTTGCAGCATCTACAGCGGTACCCGTCGATCATGCTGTTTGAAAAGGGCGAAGAAGGCTATGCAATTTTACCCGAGATTTTTAAGAAAGAACGTAATGCTTCCTATTTGTTTATGAGGGCACATATTAATGGGAAGGTCGGGTTTCTGTCCATCCGTTTGGATGACTACTCCAATCAACGTCCCGAAGATCGAACGAAAATTGATTCTATTAAACATATGCTGTATAAGCTTGAAACTTACTTTAAGCTTCAGAGCCAGACGCACCAATATACGCAAATGTTTACCGAAAAACTCAAAATGCTTGCACAAGTAGTCGATAATTTAACTCCTTTCACGGTTGGATATTCAGATTTGATGAGCCGATATTCGATTATTTTGGCGAAGGAATTGAATCTACCTCAGGAGCAAATCATCAATATCGGGTTAGCGGCCTATTTGAGTAATATTGGCGTCATTGGCATTTCCGATTCTCTCGTATACAAAGAAGGAAAGTATACCGAAGTCGAGTATGAGCAAATGAAGCTTCATTCGGAAGTAGGAGCCGCAATCATTGAGAATACATTGGGCAATAAGGAGATTGCCTCCTACATTCGCCATCACCATGAACGAATGGATGGGAACGGTTATCCAAATGGGCTAAAAGAGGAAGAAATCCCTGTTGGCGCACGGATCATTGGAGTCGTCCAAACCTTTTTGGCTCAAATTAACGGACGGGCCTATCGGGCTCCACTGACGTTTGACCGAGCGCTCAACGTTCTGGAGGCAGCGGCAGGAACACAGCTTGACCCGAAAATCGTCGGCATTTTCATCAATTGGTTTAGTAAAAAACGGGAAAATCCCCTTGTGGTCGGAAAATCTTTGGGGAAATGCTGGGAAATGTGCAGCGTTCCGGCATCTATTTGTATGAACTGCCCTGCGTATGGAAGCTATGATCGCAATTGCTGGGAATTTAAAGAAAATAATTGTGCGGCGCATGGCAAAACATGCAGCACGTGTTTTGTGTACACAGAAACAATGGGACGAAAAACATCGAGAATATCGAGTGAGGACAACAAAAATGGCTCTTTCCAGCTTTCGCAAAGATAGATTGAACATGGCGAAAAATTATGCGCTTTATTATGGGTACGGGGAAGCGGAGATGCTTTCCCGATTTGACCTAGCCGTAATCGAACCTAAAGGGATGAAGCTAGAGGAAATTGATTACTTGAAAGAAAGAAAAACGTTGGTCCTTTCCTATTTAAGCCTGATGGAAGTCCATCCTCATGAGCCCATTTTTAAAAACTTGACAGAGGATGACTTTTTAATCGTTGATTATGAACCAGCCATGAATGCGGCTTATGGTACCTATTTGGTCAACTTGAGATCAAAAAAATGGATTACCCACTTAATGTCGGAAGTCAAATACCGTTTGCAATTTTTAGGAACCGATGGAATTTTTATGGATACGATTGGCGATTTGGAGCTTCCTTATCTTCCACCGGCCGTAAAAAAGGAACAGATGGAAGCGTATGTGAATATATTGTATATTTTTAAAACTATGTACCCAAATCATTTGTTTCTTCAAAACAATGGGTTGGAAAGCATTGTTCTTGAGTCTGCACCATGGATTGATGGCATACTGTGGGAAAATCCGCCCCTCACGTTAAAAAGCAGTGAAGAGTGGGTGAACGTCATAATAACCCGTCTGGATGAATTGCAGCACCAATTTAACCTGCGTATTTTTCTGTTATTCGAAGAGAGCGTGGAAAAAGAGCGTAAATCATTTCCACTTGCGAAAAAAATTGCTGGTGAAAAGAACTATTTGCTTTATTCCGCGCCGAATCATTATGTTGATGGCATTTCACTACCATGA
>JAUZPT010000094.1 GCA_030705745.1 Bacillota bacterium
ATGCTTGGGAGCGGCTTCTCGATTTGTTCGAGGACGAGTTGAGGCGATAGAAACTCTGTTTTGAGTGATATATCATCGCTAAAAATTACCAACGTATTTAATTGAAGAATCAATAAGGTTACAAATAACGAAAGTGATTTTCCCGGATCTTTTTGTAAAAAATACGATATATGTTGCTTATAAATATTGATAATCAAGGAAACCCTATTCTTCAACATTATCAAAGAACTGAAGCAAAAGTATTCTGATGAAAATATCAGATGAGATAATTGCTTAAAAAAAATAAATGACAAAAATTAAAATCTGTCACTTGATTATTGTTTTTGATATTGATAGAATAAAAACCATCTTGAATATGGAGGTATTGAAACTTATGATAAATAGAAAACTTGGTCAAAACGGCCCATCAGTATCAGCTATAGGACTTGGGTGCATGGGAATGTCCGATCTCTACGGTGCAGCGGATAGAAAGGAAAGTATTGCTACCATTCATGCGGCAATTGAAGCGGGAATTACATTGTTTGATACCGGAGATTTTTATGGTGTCGGCCATAACGAACTTCTTTTAAATGAAGCACTACAAGGGTCAAAACGCGATAATGCATTTATTGCTGTTAAATTCGGTGCCATGAGATCACCAGACGGTGGCTGGGTTGGAGTAGATGGTCGTCCACAAGCGGTTAAAAACTTCTTATCCTATACTTTGCAGAGATTAGGTGTCGATTACATCGATTTATATCAGCCAGGACGTGTTGATCCGAATGTGCCGATTGAGGAAACTGTAGGTGCTATTGCTGACCTGGTGACGGCGGGTTACGTTAAGCACATTGGGCTTTCTGAGGCGAATGCAAACACCATCCGTCGTGCTCATGCCGTTCATCCGATAAGTTGGCTGCAAATTGAATATTCACTCTTTAGTCGTGGAATAGAAAAAGAAATTTTACCAACTTTACGAGAACTTGGAATCGGTCTTTCAGCATATGGTGTTCTTTCACGTGGATTACTAAGTGGAAAATGGTCCAAGGATCTTCAAGGTGCGCCTGATTTCCGTTAATTATCTCCACGCTTTATGGGCGAAAATCTTGATAAAAACTTAGCTCTTGTCGAGGGTTTGCGTGAAATCGCTGAGGAAAAACAAACAAACGTGGCACAACTTGCCATTGCATGGGTTCTTTCAAGAGGTGAGGATGTCATTCCGTTAATTGGTGCTCGTAAACGTTCACAACTACAGGATGCATTGAGCGCAGTTGGTCTTCAGCTTAGCCCGTCAGATCTTGAAAGAATTGAAGCGGCTGTACCTGCAGAAGCTGTTGCTGGGACACGTTATGCTGCTGAACAAATGGGAACGCTCGGAGTAGAGTAGGATAAATGGCTGATCAATCTTTAAAGAAAGAAACCATTTTAGATACGGCGGAGCAGGTTCTACGCCGATTTGGACCAGAGAAAACGAGTGTAGTCGATGTTGCAAGGGCTCTAAATGTAAGTCATGGGACCATCTATCGTCATTTTCCAAGCAAAGCTTCATTACGTGAAGCGGTTGCTGAAAGGTGGCTTCATAGTATCTCTGAACCATTAGAGGCCGTTTTTAAACAGGAATGTTCTGCTTCTGAGAGGTTACATTTATGGTTAAAAACACTGATTCATATTAAACACTCCTTGGTTCAAGAAGATCCCGAATTATTTATGATGTACACATCGCTCGTAGAAGAATCTGTGGAAGTGGTAAAGACTCATATTGGCGAACTAGTCGGACAAATCATCCCGATTATTGAAGAGGGAATCGCTAATGAAGAATTTAAATCAACAGATGCAGCTGCGATTGCGAGTGGTATTTTTATGGCAACTGCACGATTTCATCATCCAGCCCATGCAAAAGAATGGGCATCGCCTACTATTGAGCAGGAATTTGATGTTGTCTGGAATTTGATACTTTCTGGAATTTTAAAGTAAATAATAATAAAGTCGATCTTTAAACAATAAGATCGGCTTTTTACTACTCAGAACCAACGCTAACTAACAGGATATGATATAACCGCATCGGGTGGCAATCTAAAGGTGAAATTGTGATCAAGATAAAATGCAAATCTGGAAATTCGTTTGAAATTGGATGATCTAGGACCGATTATCACGGTCTTATGCTAGGCTGGCTCATGTTCAATAGTTCGCTTGCTTTTGTTAAGCACTGTGATTAAGCTGTAGTATGAAATGCTTATAGCCACTCAATTCACATTTTGAATCCCTTATAACGTTTAGTTATTCCCATCTAACATAGTGGAAGTACCATCTTTGTTATACAGATGATAACCTATGGTTGTACCAATAACAATCACAGAAACTTGGTGTGCAAGTTGCTTATTTTAAAAGATAAGCATGTATAAAATTCATCTTTAAGACTTGTCTAGAACTCCTAGAAGTGAAATATATATCGACGGGATCTAATCACAAAACAAACATTGGAGGAATGTAAAAATGACAAAACATATTTTATTGGTTGTAACAACAGCGGACAAAATGAACGAGGATCATGAAACAGGACTATGGTTATCTGAATTTGGTGAAGCATACGTTGAATTTGCTAAATTGGGTTATGACATTACGGTAGCAAGTCCAAAAGGCGGAAAAGCACCTATCGATGATCGCAGTTTAGAAGGAGAAGTACCTCAAGAAATTATAGATACAGCAAAGTATTTAGAAAATACCGTTAAATTAGAAGATATTAAAGATGCTTCTGCTTACGATGCAATCTTCCTGCCTGGTGGCCATGGTACAATGTTTGACCTGCCAGATAACACGAAACTTCAAGAGCTTACTCGTGATATGTTTGAAGCAAATAAAATAGTTGCCGCTGTTTGCCACGGACCAGCTGGACTTGTAGGTGTGAAATTATCAGATGGTACACCACTAGTTGCCGGGAAAACAATCACAACTTTTACTGACGATGAAGAACGTGAAACAACATTAGACCGTTTCATGCCATTCCTATTAGAAACACGTCTTCGGGAGCTAGGTGCAAACGTGATCGTAAAAGAAAACTGGGCGAACCATGTACAAGTAGACGGAAACTTAATTACAGGACAAAATCCTCAATCAACTGAAAGTGTTGCAAAAGAAGTCGTTAAAATGTTACAGAACTAAAACTAGTAAAGTCTACAGGTAATCTATCTACCTTTAGGCTTTCTTTTAAAAAATATCGCTCAACTTAAATAAGTTAATTGGAGTGAGAACAATGGAAAATATCGTTATAACAGCCATATTAAAAGCAAAAACAGGAAATGAAGAGCAACTATTTGGAGTGTTGCAACAAGTTGTTCAACCTTCACAAAACGAGGATGGCTGCATTAAATACCAATTACACAAATCCTTAGAGGACGGGGGAGTATTTGTCTTCTATGAGGTTTGGCAAGATGAAGCATCATTAAAAAAACATATAGAGTCAGACCATTACAAAATTTACCGTCAAAAAGCAGAGCAACTAGTAGAAAATCGAGATGTCTATCGTTTGAAAATGTTATAACAAAATCGTTTGATTGCAATTTACTTATACTGGAGGAAAATACAAATGACAAATGAACTCACTGCAGTACAACAAATTATGAAACGTTGGAAGATGCACCGAAATGCTTTGCTTGAACTTGTTGCAGTATTACCTGAATCAGCTGGGTCATGGCGTCCCTGGGATGAAGGGATGACAACAATTGAACTTGTTCATCACCTTGCCTGGACACCAGATTTCTTTTTCTCTGCTATGGAAGCACGAGATATGAAAATTCCACCTGTTCCGTCAACACTAACCGAAGCACGCGAACTTCTTGAGCAACTAACTATTGAACATGAACAAATACTTGCATCTTATACAAAATCAGACTTACAGAAGGAAGCAACGATTGAACTTTTTAAAGTTACTGAGCCAGGAGTAGAAGTTCTCCATCGTCTAATCGGACATGAGGCGCATCACAAAGGACAACTTACCCTATATGCCCGCATGATTGGTGTAAATCCACCATTTTATGTAGATTTGAGTGTATAAATAAGAAAAATGTGGTTCTCATAGTGTGAAAGGTTTTTTGAGGCTCGTATCTATAAAATGACATTAGAAAAGACGTGTGAATCCCCACACGTCTTTTTCTGTTCGACTAGTCAAAGTGACAGGCAACTCCCATTTTATTGGAAGGTGCCTGTCACACAAAAGTGGATATTCCTTTAAATAACAATTTTAATCAAAATAAACCTTTTCTTCTGGATTTTTTAAATATTTAAAGGCCAACACAATTTGTGATTTAGTATTTCTTGCTATTGATAGTGGAGGTAGTTCGTTTTCAGTAAAGAACTTAACCGCAATTGTTTCGATTCCTTCAACTGGATTTCCGCCTATGATTTCACATTGAATGAAAAGTTTATAAATATGATAAGCTGAAGGAGGATGTGGATGACATTTTTTATCGGTTATTGCTAATAATTTGATCGCTTTTACATCAAATCCAGATTCTTCTTTTACTTCCTTTACAGCGACTTCACTTGGGGTTAGTCCAATATCAGCCCATCCTCCTGGTAATGCCCAGTTACCATCGGTCTTTTCTTGGACCATTAGAATTTTATCATCTTTAAAGACGACAGCTCTAATATCTACCTTTGGAGTTGCATAACCAGTTTCACTTGCAAATAAATCTTTGATGACAGTTTTTTTAACTTCGGTATGTTGTGCTAAAATGTCAACGCTAATATTTCTTATTAATTCAAATCTCTCCAAGTCGTAAATATCTTTTGAATACAATAACCCCGCCTGTGCAATAGACTGAAGCTGTTTTGCCCAATCCAGCCATTTTGGTTCCATACTAGTCACCGCCAGCTTGTCTAATATCCTTTATTACTATTTTTATTATTTAATAGAATATTTTGACTCGGCTCCTGTTCTATGTTGAAAAAAATAGTGCCAATGCATTGAAATCCCAAAAATAGAAATTGGATAACCAAGGATTTTGGTGTGAACAATTTTAAAAGGGGAATGATTCATGATTACATTAGATGGATTAACAAAAAAGTTTTCAAATGGAAAAGGCCTTTTCAATATTGATCTTTACGTGAAAAAGGGTGAAGTTTACGGCTACCTGGGTCCAAATGGTGCAGGGAAATCAACAACGATACGGCATTTAATGGGATATATTAAGCCGACAAGTGGATCAGCAACAATCAACTCATTAAATTGCTGGAGAAATGCTGCGGAAATTCAGAAAATTGTCGGGTATTTACCCGGCGAAATTGGTTTTCTTGAAGGGCTTAACGGGCTTGAGTTTTTAAAGCTGTTAAGCGGGATGAAAAACATGAAAAGTACGAAAGTAAGAGATGCCCTTATAGAACGGTTTCAATTCGATGTAAATACACCAATTAGGAAAATGTCCAAAGGCATGAAACAAAAAGTGGGGATTGTTGCTGCATTTATGAACGACCCTGAAGTGCTGATTCTTGATGAACCAACATCCGGATTGGATCCACTCATGCAAAGGGTATTCATCGATTTAATTCTCGAAGAAAAGTCTCGCGGGAAAACGATTTTAATGTCTTCACACCAGTTTCAGGAAATTGAACGCACATGTGACCGTGTCGCCATCATTAAGGATGGATCTATCATCGCACAGGAAAATGTCCATGAATTGCAAAAGAAACAGAAAAAAGTTTTTGAGGTCACAGTTGCTGACGAAAAAGATATACAGGAACTGAAAAATTCGGGTCTTTCGATTTCAAATATTTCCGGAAAACAAGTACTAATTGAGGTTGCGGGAGATTACAACCATTTTCTTCGGGCCATTGCCAATGTAAATGTGGTTGCCCTTAATACGAGGAACCTGGAATTGGAAGAGTTATTCATGCATTTTTATGAAAGAAAGGAGGTTATGTAATGAGTATGCCACTATTTAAAGCCATGTTCAAAATTCATGGCAAAAACATATTCAGTTATGCTTTTGGGGCAGTTATGTATCAATGGCTGATCATCTGGATTTATCCATCCATCGCGAAATCCTCTGGAATGAATGATCTCCTTAAATCCATGCCCGCCTCCATACAAAGAGCATTCGGCCTGCAAAGCGGATTTGAGAAAATAGGAGGTTTTTTGGCAGGCGAGTTTTACGGATTATTGTTTGTTCTGATTCTCATTATTTTTACAGTGATGATCTCGATTCAATTGATTTCCAGATTGATAGATAACACGTCCATGGCATATCTTCTTTCGACGCCGGTATCAAGAAGCAAAATCGTGATAACCCAGATATCTATGCTTTTATTCGGTCTTTTCGTAATATGCGGATTTACAGCTGTCGGCGGATTAATGGGCATCTCTTTTCTGATTAAAAACCCCATCATTGACGAACAAGCGTTTATTCAGCTCAATTTAATTGGTTTTCTGTTGTTTATGGTAGTAGGAGGCTATTCATTCCTTATTTCTTGTTCCATGAACGATGAAAAAAAGGCAGTTGGGTTGGCTACCGGCCTCACAGTTGTATTTTTTGCACTGAACCTGGTTTCAAAGCTTAGCGAGAAATTGAGCTGGATGAAAAACATAACCATTTTTTCATTATTTAATCCACAGGAGATTATGAAAGGGAATGTTGCCATTTTGCCGATAAGCATGGGCTTGTTCCTTTCGGCTGTTCTTTTGTTCGGCATATCGATTGTCGTATTTAAAAATAGGGATTTGCCGCTTTAAAATTTTAATAAGGGGTCTTAAAAACAAAACTTCCCGAGAAATTGGTAAAAATGTCTTTAATAAGGGGTTTTAAGGACAAAATTCCCAAATGGAACGGAAAAGTGTCCTTCATACCCGTGTGAAATGTCTCAGTGAAAAACTTGCGAATTTACTAGCGATTTTAATTCTATTTTGATGGAAGGTTCATATATCCGGTCAAAGGCCAGAATTAGCTTTCTTCATGTAATCCGGCATTTTGAGAAAGTGTCTGTGTGAACCAAAATGTGAAGCACAAAATTCCCGTGGTGACACAGATACGGTCTATTGTTGAATACGCGGACTGTCCTTAAAATGGCCGGTATGCTCTTTCATATGAAAATAAAATACCTCATAGCGAACCCAACCGAGCGGGAATTTTAAAGCAAGTTCATTGTTTTTGTTGTACACCAAAACATGTTTTTTATCGTATTCTACCTTTTTTATCGAATTTAACTCAATGCTATGCTGTCTCGATCCATCCTTCATGACAAGGTGTTTGCCAACAATCGAAATTTTTCTCTGTTTATTTTTCAACAGTTGATAAATGACCCATGAACCGCCAGCAATACAGAGAACGATTGCAGGAAGGAGAGCACTGCTGAAATTGGAAAATGCTGCTCGAATAAGACGCGTGATCATCATGGCTAGTAAAAACCATCCACTTCTCCCCAGTTTCGGTGCACTTTCAAAAAACACAGTATTTTCATACTCGTGAATTTCTTCTGCTCTTTTCTTGTAAAATGCTTCTTTATGGCCTTCTAAACTCGATGAATCATAATCGGCAAAATCGGTAAATGTACCACCACCTGCACCTGCCTCATCATTGCCATCCACCAGCGAGTAACCACCTGCCCAGCCAACATAATCATGCCCATGCTCATAAAAACGCATTAAATAATAGCGGGTCGGCTGCCCAAAGGGATTGTCCATTTCCACTTGATCGAGAATTTGAATATTCTCTGTAAAGTGGGTGGCCCCATTTTCTTCTTCAGTCAAGTTAATAATTGTTGAAAACAGTCTCGTCTTAGCCAGTAATGGTTGTTTTCCTTCACGAATTGGATAAAGATGTTCTATATTTTTCTCTTTCAATTCCCAATAAATCATTTCAGAACTTTCGATATTCTGGGCGCAATCTAATAATGTGTTCTCCTGATATGGGAGGTCCCTTGCCACACATACAAGGAGAGCATTTGATTTTATTAAAGGATCATTGAAATCGAGCGCTATTTTCAGTTCCGTTTCTATTTCAGGGGAGGAATAATACTCCATTAAGCTGATCAGGATTCTCATTCGATTGCGAACCGCAAGATAGCTATCCTTCCATGCTGTATAAACAAACTTAGCAGAATAATTACGATCGAATTTTAAGTATTCCTGTTTTTCAGTTTGATAGTCTTTGAGCAAAAAAGGGATAACCCTTTCTTTTTGATAATCTTGCTCATAACCGGCTATATTCAGAGATAATAATAAATCGTAAATCATGAATTTATAATGATTAGACGAAAGTTTTTCAAGCGTTTGATCTAGGATGCCTTTAATTAACACTGGGTAGGTGGAAAGCTCCTTTAAGGGAAGAATGAAATCCTCTGTGTGGATTAGCTGGACGATTTTTTCTTCCAGGAAGTTGAAAACTTCATCTTGTTCCGTGGCAATCAAATATTCAATTGCACGTTCTTTAGCGAGTAAATCAAAGCCTTCAAAATGCTTTAAAAGGAGGCTTGCGACTTCCTTCATCGGAAAATCACATGCAAAATCAATGAGAAAAAAAGAAGGATTATCCCAATGATCAACACGCTCCGGAAAGCGAAAAGTAGCTGTTTTTATGATCTCCTTTAAAAGCTCAATTCGAACGACAAGCCCTTCCTGAATCTTTAAATGGTAAAGATGGTCAAGAGCTTCGTATCGTTTTTGGGGATTTTTGCTTTTTACTTTCCGTACTATATTTCGCAGCTTTAATTCTATCAAATAATCTCACCCTGTCTTCAAATCTTGATGATTATGACTTTTTTTCTTGAGGGAAAATCAGATTTCCTTCTCGGTCAGTAACTATAACAACTATCTTACTACATTTAGGGGTTGGAGAGAGTTTTTTTTGAGTGGAGATTTTGGGAAACTAGTAACGCCGGACTATCATCGCTAAATAATTTGAATGTTATAATAAATAAAATCAAAAGAAAACTGACAAGGGGTCGATCTTTCATGTTTAACCTACGCAATATGCAAATTGAGGATATTAAAAAGGTCCAACATGTAGCCAAGACAAGTTGGAATTCCACCTATGCTGGTATTATTCCGCTAGAGATTCAGGATAAATTTATCACTTCAGCTTATAGCGATGAGATGATGAAAAGACGGATGGAACGCTCACTTCTTTTCGTTTCAGAAGTAAATGGACAAATCGTGGGATTCGCTAACTATTCCCCTGTCCAGGACGATGGAGCAGTGGAACTTCTGGCGATATATTTACTTCAGGAATTCCAGGGAAATGGGATTGGGACAGCGCTCTTGATGGAAGGTATTAACAGTCTCGAAGGTGTAAAA
>JAUZPT010000095.1 GCA_030705745.1 Bacillota bacterium
AAATATGCTTCAACGCAAGGAGAATCCTTCGATGGAGTACACAGAATCTATTCAATACCTTATTTCAAAGGTAGAAGCAGTACAGCATAATTCAAAGGCTGAAAAAGCGCTTCAATTGATTCAAACGATCAATGATAAAGTCATCATTTTTACAGAGTATCGAGCGACACAACTATATTTGCAATGGTATTTAAAGCAGCATGGCATTACATCTGTACCATTTAGAGGCGGGTTTAAACGAGGGAAAAAGGATTGGATGCGCGAACTTTTCCAAAAGCAAGCACAGGTGCTCATTGCGACCGAAGCAGGAGGAGAAGGAATCAATCTTCAATTTTGCAATCATATAATCAACTTCGATCTGCCTTGGAATCCTATGAGGCTCGAACAGCGAATCGGGCGGATTCATCGGCTTGGACAGGAAAAAGACGTCATGATCTATAATTTTGCGATTAAAGATACCATCGAGGAACATGTGCTTAAGCTTCTTCATGAAAAAATTCAATTGTTTGAAAAAGTCGTAGGAGAGCTTGATGATATTTTAAGCAAACTTGAATTTGGAAATTTTGAAGATCATTTGATTGATATTTTTGGAAAATCGATTTCCGAAGGTGAAATGAGAATCAAGATGGAAAACCTGACCTCGATGATTGAATTTGCCAATGAGGTAAAGGAGGGAAAACACCATGCAGCAGCAGGAAATCCATAAATTTCTCCAACGTTTTTTTCTAGCAAATGAGTGCATGATTATAGAAAATCAAACTGGTTATTTAACTGTACAACTGACGATCGATATGGATAAAGAATTAATGAACCGTCCTTTTTACTGGCACTACCTCGAGAAAACGGGCGGAATCGCCAATCCAATGAAATTAACGTTCATTACGGATCAAAAGCTGTGCCCTGAAAATATTAAAGGGGAAGCCATCTATTTCGGCTCTCCTAGGCTGCACCAGATTTTCGAGTCAGCCAAAAGGCTTGCAGGTTTTATCCGGCTTTATGAAAACCATAATCCCATCAATAAGCAAACTCCATTGTTGCCATGGCTTTGTATGAATATAAAGATTTCTTATCAATGTGACAGGAAAAGGGATATTTTTAAGTCGGTTGGCTTACAACTTGTAAATGGCCAGCTTGCTGAAAATTTTCATGAGAAGCTTTTGAGAATTTCGTTAACACCCAAAATACCAGATTTTTCGTTTACTTTATCACCATTAATTAAACCTAAAAGCGGAATTGCAAGGGTCGAAAATTATTTACGCACTTCCCTTGAAGGGGAAAACCATTGTTGGGCAGAAGAAGCACAAAATAGATGGGAGAAGGATTTACAGCTATTAAATCATTTTTACGAAAATGAAACCGGCGTTTCCGAAAGCTATGAAAATGAAAAAAAAGCTCTGCAAGAGCAATACGAGCCAAAAATAAAAATGTCGATTATCAACGGCGGAATCTTTTATTTAACGGAAAAGGCGATATAAGAAAAAGAAGCGGAGGTTACGTCCGCTTCTTCATCTCATTTCTATTTTTCATTTCTGAGTAAAGCACATACGGAAGGATGCCAAACCAGCGATACCAAAAAGCCGCCTTGGCTTCTTTCCGCTCCTGTTTGCGCTTTTTACGTTCCTCCCGCGGCAAATCCATATATTGCACCATCGTTTGTGTCATAAATTTCACATAATCATTTGTTTTCATGGACACACCTTCCTTTTCAACCAGTCAAAGTATGTCCATTTCCCATTCATCATAAACAGTTTTCAATTTCATCGGCAACCATTTTAGGTGACTTTCCTGTTGTATCGATAACATAATGTGAAGTAGATTCATAAAAAGAATGCCTTTTAGCCATCATTTCTTTAATATTTTTTTCCTTGTCTCCCTTTAGCAAAGGGCGTGATTCGTCAAACTCCAGCCTTTTCTTAATCTCTTCAGGATTTGTGTCAAGAAAAAAAACAAAGCCATTTTCCTTCATCCACAAACGATTTTCTTCACGA
Source organism: Bacillota bacterium (assembly GCA_030705745.1). GTDB lineage: Bacteria > Bacillota > Bacilli > Bacillales > Cytobacillaceae > Neobacillus_A. The sequence continues at coordinate 1,989 of JAUZPT010000095.1, forward strand.
AGGATGATTCCCCCACCCGTTGCCACAACTGCATTCAGATGGGGTGTCATTTTTTTAAGAAGCTGCGTTTCCAGCAGGCGAAAGGATTCTTCACCTTCCTCAGCAAAAATTTCGGCAATCTCTTTACGTACTTGTTTTATTATTTCTTTGTCGGTATCGACAAACTTCCTTTTCATCCGAAGAGCCAATTCCTGTCCGACGGTCGTTTTACCAGCGCCCATAAATCCAATTAGAAAGATCGTTTTCATTCCACTCAACCTCAATCAATTCATTTCTACCCATTTTACCATTTTTTTCGCTGAAGTATCATAGTAACCATAACCCGTGATTGCCAAACCTGAATCGAGCTGCAGCGAGAAAGTAATTTTAACAGATTTCCCTACTGGGGCATCCGAATGATAGGAAAGATGTCCACTACTGTATTGATACGTACCGTTTAGTTGGGCAGGTCCTATTGATTGAAGCGTTTTCTCGGTTTTCTTCACGGCGTCCATCATGTAATATTCCTGTTTCAAAATACTTTCCGTCTCCTTCAGCATCTTTCTCTCCATCAATAACCCTTCCACTCTAGTCGTGACGAATAAAGCGAAAATGATAACCATACATAACGTTAAAGGATACGTAAAACCACTTTCATTTTTCCTCATGCCATCAAATCCATTCGATAAAAGAATAAACGATGACCTCGTATTCCTTTCCCATAAGGTCTATCACGTTTACTTTAATTGCATTTTTTAACGGAGTGAATACAACCTCCTTTACATTTTGCAAGATTATTTCGTTTCCTGTATAATTCACGCGCCTTCTGAGATTGCTCCCATTTTTTTCATATATGATTGTATCTGGTCCATTCGTCAAAAACAGAGAATTATTTAAAACGTCTGCTTTTGTCCCCATTCGCACTTCCTTTTTCATTTGGCTGCAAAAAACGTCCCATTCCATTTGCTGGTTCTTTAGTTTTAGATCATTGTTATTCATGATTATCTGAAAAACAGGTGCCATGAAAAAGACGATTAAAAGAAATACGGACAGCGCTGCCAAAGCCTCGATGAGGGTAAACCCGTTATGGTTGAAAGAATTCACAGAATTTTTTTTCGTTTGGCTCCACATCTTCAACTTGAACACATACCTCCTTTTGTCCTGATGGTGAAGGTTCACCCCAAAAGATCTGAAAATGTGTGCCGCCCTTCACAACGGTATAATTTGAAAATGACACGTTACCCGCTTCCTTCGCCCAAAGTTCTTCGTATAAAAGCTGCAAGCTTTCCCTCTCCAATTGTGCCTTTTTAGATTGTTCCCGCAAAAAAATCAATTCGGGAATTAAAAACAAACTGAGCATCAACCAGGCCGAAAGAGACAATAGAAGTTCCAGCAAAAAAAATCCATTACCCTTGCGCAACATAGAAACGTCCCTTACCAATCAAGAGGGTTACCTGATACTTTCTGTCTCCAATCTGAACGTAAAAAGATCCAAACTTGCTTACAATCCCACTCGGTGTAATTTTAAAGTACAGTGAAAATGTACCTTCCAAAATCATAATGTCATTTGAAAAAGTCCTTTCTACCACCATGGGGAGATCCGTACGATCACGAATATAGTAATAATGATTTCCTCCAAGCAAATTAACCGTTAGCTCACGTTGATGCGAAATGGCGTACTGCTGCGCAAACAATAAATCCGACTCCAGCATCGCCATAAACTCCTCTTTTTCAGTGCGTTCAAATTGAGGTTTTACAGAAAAAACCGTTACGGATGTGAGGAGCATAAAGATGGAGAGGACGAGCAGCGATTCAATCAGGGTGAAGCCTTTGCCATCAAAGATCATTTCCCCGTCACTGCCGTAACCGTTCCATCCGTGCCAATCGATATGGTCGTTACCCCATCAGGACATCCCGTTGCATTTTCTTTTAAATAACCTTCTTTAACAAGGTCACTAACTGAGGTTGGATAACTCCCTTTGTCCATTTGGTATGACTGAACCTATGCCTGAACCATTTTTACAAATGCCTGGCAGCCTTTGTTATTGATATTGGAATTGTTTTTGGTGATATTCGGGATGGTTATGATGAGCAAGACCGAAATAACGAGCATGACAACCATCATTTCAATTAATGTAAATCCATTTTCTTTTTTCATAATAAAAATGCTCCTTTTTTAAATTCCATCCATTAGATGGAACATTGGTAATAATATAGATAAATACATAGATATAACAAGGAAACCAATAAACATGTACAAAACGGGCTGTATTACCTTGAAACCTTTATCCAGCATTTCTTCCAGCCTATTAATGCAGTGCTGGCTGTAAAAAAATAATTCCTGCTCTAATTTCCCATTTTCTTGTCCGTGTTTGGCAATTTTCGCAAAGTCATCGTCGAAAAAAGAAAAATCCTGAAGAATGCGCTCGAATTTTTCGCCTGTGAGAAGCTTGTCCTTTATCATTCGGCCCAGTTCGCAGTAAAAGGGCTGGCTTTTGTTTCTTTCAAAAAGCCTTAGGGCTTCTGTTATAGATAATCCTCCAGCGAGCAAGAAACTTAATTGGATAGAAAAATATTGGGTGTGAATCAATCGAAGAACTCGGCCTGCAACCGGAATTCGAACAAGCAGGCGTTTTTGTTCAAGGACAGGTTTTTTACGAAATGAGAGGAAATAATACAGCCCGGCAACTGTTAAAGAGATTAAAAGGAAGGTAAAAAAGATGGGAACATAGTGTGCAAAAGCATAGATTACTTTTGTAAAAAAATTGGCTTCCAAGTTCATCGTTTTAAAAAGTGAAGTGAATTTCGGCAATAATGATTTTTCAATAAAAACAAACATTCCTCCTGTTATGAATAAAAGGATAATTGGATAGTTTAGCAGCTTCATTAATTTTTGTCGGTCTTTCTCCCGTTTTATCGTGAGTTCGCTCCCTGCCAGCAAAGCTTCCGCAAAGTTTCCGTGCTGCTCGGAGAAAAATACATAGCCCGTTAAATCCTTGTTAAATCCGAGTTCAGTCAGGACATAGTGAAGTGGAAACCCCTTTTTCAATTCGAAGATGCATGTAAACAGCTCTTCTTTTCGAAAGGGTGGCAATTGAAAGGCAAGAGATTCGATCGCTTCTGCCAAGGGATAACCCCTGGTAAGCAGCTCGGCGATTCGTTTCAAAAAAGACGCTTGCTCGTAAACAGACCAACTACGATGTTTCTTCATCGTAAACCAGCCTCTCATACTCTGATTCTTTAATATAGCCAAGTGCAATTCCTTTTCGGATGACATCTTTTAATGTTCTGTATGGAATCGCGTTTTTTTCTCCTTTTGCTGCTTTCATCGTTGCGCATAAATTTTTGCCTGATAATAATTCGAATACACTCGCTCGTTTCCATCGATTGTAGGAATGACAAAACGGTGTGCATTCATCTTTACAAAACGGACAGGTAAGTTCTACGAGACGCTGTGCCGTAACGGCAATGAGCGTCTGTTCCACTTCGAGCCAGTTCACTCCAAATTCATGCAATCGATAGACCGCTCCCCTTGCGTCTCTCGTATGCATGGTGGATAGCACCAAATGTCCTGTCAATGAAGCCCGGACAGCGATTTTTGCCGTTTCGCTGTCACGAATTTCTCCTACCATTATGATATCTGGATCATGCCTTAAAATGGCTTTTAAGCCCGTTGCATAGGTTACCCCAGCTTTTTCATTTACCTGAACTTGCAAAACGGTATCATAATTCTTTTCAATGGGGTCCTCCAGTGTAATCACGCTTCGCTGGAACATATGGGCAGTTTCGTTGAGTAGGGAGTATAAAGTAGTTGTTTTCCCACTTCCGGTCGGCCCGGTTAGTATGATTAATCCGTGGGCGTGTTTAAGGAGGGCAAGGAGCTTTCTTGTCATTGAAGGAAAGAGCGAAAATTGGGAAAATGGAATTTGTTCTTGCTGAGGAAGTAACCTTATGACGAGACTTTCTGTGTTGTTTGATGGCAGAGTTGATAAACGGATCCCCATCAAACTCCCACCGATTTCGTAGAGTATTGATCCGCTTTGTGGACGCCGTCTTTCACCTATATCCATATTGGCAGAAAACTTAAAATGGGAAATGAGCCTGTCGCATTCTTCCCTGGGCAGGCAAAGCCTGGGAATCAGTTTATTCGTTAAGCGGATTTGGATGAGGGTATCATTTCTGCGGGGAACGATATGGATATCTGTAGCCTGGTTTCTGACCGCATCGGTAATAATCCGGTCTGCAAGCAATTCGATGTCACTTACAATTGTAAACACCACCTTTCGTTTTATACCTTGTTTATTCGACATAGTTCCTCTTTTTTCCTTCTATGATCTTTCGTATAAAAAAATTTTTTTAGCGTAAAGACAAAAACTTCATTTAGTGTTGTTTTCAAAAAAAAACCGGTAAGGCAAGATCGCCATCCGGTATGGAATCAACTGGACATCTTTAAAGAAGTCTGTTTAGTGACTAAATTTTTTAATGCATCCGGGTTATGGCCGATGATTAATTTTTTTCCGTCTGTTATAATCGGTCTCCGCAGCAAAGTAGGATCTTCTATCAGCATTTTCACAACTTTTGACAATGAAAGTTCATTTACGTCAATTCCTAAATGCTTAAACTTTTGGCTGCGAGTAGCAAGAATTTCATCCAGTCCTTCGGTTGTCAACGACAAAATTCCGAGGAGTTCATCATAAGTAGGTGTTTTTTTAAATAAATGCCTTTCTTCATATGCAATTGAATTGGCAGTTAACCATTTCTTTGTTTTTCGACAAGATGTACAGCTTGGATAGGTGAAAAATGTTATATTTTCCAATTTAATTCCCCTTCCATTCATATATATTTTCTAAAAAGAATTATTTGACAATTTAATTGTATAATATTTGTATATATTTTGTATAGTTTTTTAATCACAAATTAGATGCATTTGTGAACATTTTCTAAACATATAGTGTTAACATTGTTAACCTCATTCCCAGGATATAAGTGCTGTATTATAATGGAATAAATTACGGGGGTCCGAGGTGAACAGAGATGGAACAAACGTTAAAAATAACAAACGTTTTATCAGATCCAACACGATACTACATTTATCAATACATCACTAAACGCCATCAGGAAGTAACAGTCCAAGAAGTAGCAGACAATTTTAATATCCATCCGAACGTGGCAAGGCTTCATTTATCCAAATTGGAAGACGTGAATATGCTTATCTCCGAAACAAAGAAGACAGGCAAGGGAGGCAGGCCAAGCAGATTATATCGCCTATCCGATGATGTCATACAGCTTCATTTTCCTTTCCGGGATTATATGCTTTTATCCAAAGTAGCCATTCAAACGATGCTCTCACTGGGTGAAACTGGAAAGCAAGCGCTTTACGAAACTGGAAAACGTTTTGGTTCTGAAATCATTGATCAGGAAGTTTCGAAAAAAAATCAGTCAGGAACGGAACTAACTTTTGAGCAAAAATTGAATATCATCAAAAGCGCAGCTACCTTGGCTGGTTTTTACCCAGAATTTGAAACAAATGGGGAAAACACAAAAATTTATTTCCAGATTTTCAATTGTCCTTTCAAGGAAGTTGCAAAGGCACATTCGGAAACTGTATGCAGCATGCATCATGAATTTTTAAAGGGAATGTTCGAGGCTTTGTTCGATTCAGTTGAGTTGATTGAAAACGAAAACATGATTACTGGCTGTGAAACATGCTCTTATCAGGCACTGGTTTCCAACTTATAGAAAATGTTTACTTTTCCATCCCTTTTACATTATAATATTGTATTGATGGTATTGTATGGTAAAAGGAGGGATACATATGGAGCGCATGTACAGAGTATTGGGTTTTTGGACAGGGATTTTTACAGTCATGTTTTATTTAGGCGGTATGGATAAAACAGCTCTGCTTTTCCTGGCCCAAACAGGTTTTTTCATTCTGTTAAGCTATCTTAAACTTTCCGAACGCATGTATATGTATGTTTTTGGAGCATATTTAACGATCTTCTTCGCCGGCTTCACATACTGGACAACTTTTATGATGCCATTAGGTGGAGCACTCTAAAAGTTAAAAATGGATACTCAAAAAACGCCGGAGCTATCTCCGGCGTTTTTACTTTCTACGTGTTAAAACAGTTTTCGAGCGAAGCATTCATTCCTTTTTGCTGTAAAAGAATATCGAAAGAAGAGCTCATTCCTGAAGGCATAATGAGGCTTCGTATTGCACGGTTCCGTTTGCTTGTTTCCGAAAAAGGGTTTGGATCAAAGTGTTCTTCGAGTTCCTGAAGAATTCCTGTTTTTAGTAAAAATTTATCCTGTTTAAGCTTGAACACTGGCTGAAGACCGTATTTCTCTCCTCTATCGATCAGCCAGTCAAAATGGATGTGAGAAGTAATATCCATTTCGCCAGGGTTCTCCAAAACATTGTCTACCAGCTGATGCTCGCGGTAGCCTCTGAGGCTGCCTTTTCGACGGGATGGGTTACTCCACTCCTCATTCGTATATCCATAATCGATGCTCATCACAATTCCCTTCTTCAATCGAGTGGCGATGGTGCAGACCATTTTTTCCATAGCCAAAGGTATTTCGATTCTTTGACCTTCCGTGAGGCTAAGTTTGCTTTCATTTAAAAACAACAGGATTTCTGAATTCGTCAAAGGTACCTTCGTCTCGGCAAGCTCCCCTTCTGAAACTCCGACCATGACTTCTTTCAATGAGCCATTTTCTTTTTCTATAACATGTACCGGAAGAGCATCAAACAACTCATTCGAGAAAACCATCCCTTCAAAATCAATTAGTTCCTCCAAACTGTTTAATTGGTTTACTTCAAAATATGGTTTCAATAATTCTTTTTGCAGGCTGCGGTGAAACGGGCTGGCTTCAACAATGAAATAAGAAATCGATTCATCTGTGGATTTTTTCCATTCTTCCAAAAATGCTTTTGCAAACCTCCCATTTCCAGCACCAATTTCACAAATGGCAGGTGAAAGCATATTCTTTTTTGCAAATTCGACATACCATCTGGCAAACATCATTCCAAAAACAGAAGAGATATTGCTGGACGTGATAAAATCGCCACTTTTTCCGATCTTCACGTTATTTTTCATATAATAGCCCATTTCCGGATGGTATAAAGCATCGTTGATAAAATCAGCAAAAGAAATCATTTTCTTTGGAGATTGAGAAATGAGTTCCCTAAAAAAAGCTTTCATTGTGGCTTGCTCCTCCGTTATGTTTTCACTGTTGACACAGAAAACTTTATTATATTGTAAGGAACGTAGCTAATCAATACCC
>JAUZPT010000096.1 GCA_030705745.1 Bacillota bacterium
AATTAACAAACTGAACTTACAATGAAAGCTTATTCGTAGTTTGAAAAAAATGTTGAAGAAGGGCATTTTTCATATTACTATTTTCTTGTAGATTCAAAGTGGAAAGAGAGTGTTCATAATGGGCCGTAAGTGGAACAATATTAAAGAAAAAAAAGCGTCAAAGGATGCAAATACAAGTCGTATTTATGCAAAGTTTGGTCGCGAAATTTATGTAGCCGCAAAGCAGGGTGAGCCAAATCCTGAGTCAAATCAAGCTTTACGTGTTGTACTAGAGCGCGCCAAAACGTATAGTGTGCCAAAAGTAATCATTGATCGGGCGATTGAGAAGGCAAAAGGTGGTTCGGAAGAAAACTACGCTGAACTTCGTTATGAAGGCTTTGGTCCAAACGGATCAATGGTCATTGTCGATGCCCTGACGAATAATGTAAACCGGACTGCATCCGATGTTCGTGCGGCATTTGGAAAAAATGGCGGGAACATGGGAGTAAGCGGATCTGTAGCGTATATGTTTGATGCGACGGCTGTTTTCGGGCTCGAAGGGAAAACTGCAGATGAAGTGCTAGAATTGTTAATGGAAGCTGACGTTGAAGTGCGCGATATTTTGGAAGAAGACGATTCAGTTATCGTTTATGCAGAGCCTGAACAGTTTCATTCCGTACAGGAAGCTTTCAAAAATTCCGGCATTACTGAATTTACAATTGCTGAACTAACGATGCTTGCACAAAATGACATTACTCTTTCTGACGATGCACAAGCTCAATTTGAAAAAATGATTGATGCGATTGAAGACCTGGAAGATGTTCAACAAGTGTACCATAACGTGGATTTAGGCGAATAAAAAAAGAGGATGTCCAAAATCATTTTGGGACATCCTCTTTTCTATATTCTACTTTATCTATTGAATTTCACCTAATACAAAAATACAGGTGCTTCAAATGTCCATAAATCGAGGGATTCATTTTTTTCCTCCTATATTAGATAAATAAAACAATTTCAACAAATGTATTTTTCTTTTTTATACCATTCAATCGTTCTGACGATGGTTTCATCGAGTGAAACTTCCCCATTAAAGCCTAATTCTTCACGTGCTTTCGTGCCATCGAGAAATTGTCCGAGCGCCATTACGGCAACAGCCGTGGAATCGAGCTTGATTTTTTTCGCTCCTGTAATTTTGGCTTTATATTCAAGTAGGCGGGCAATCATTTTAGCAGCGGGCAAGGGAAGCTTTCTGGAAGGAGGCTTCACGCCTGCGTGGTCAGCGATTTTTGCTGTCAGTTCTTTCATCGAAATATTCATTCCTGTAAATAAATAGCGCTCGCCAGCACCGCCCTTTTCGGCAGCCATCACAAGACCCCGCCCCGCATCACCGGCATATATAACATTTCGATTTCCTTCAATAAAGGCAGGCAATTTTTCATTGCAAATATCTACGACAAGTCGGCCTGTTGATGGGCCATAATCAAATTCCCCGAGGCACATGGAAGGGATACCTATGACAACGGGAAGACCATTTTGAGCGTGATCGATCGCTAACCGATCTAGTTCATATTTCACTTGTAGATAAGGTGTTTTATTAACTGGTCTTACCTGATACGTTAATTTCTCATTCCCTGGTTTTCCTTCAGGGTGCTTTGGAAGAGCAATGGCGGCGCCAACATAAACTATTTTTTTGAGCGGAACATTCGTACAAGCCTGATAAAAAGTTTCCATCTGCTTAGTTGCCAGTGCGACATCCTCTTTCCAGTGTCTTGGAACGGTTGGATAATAGGCACCGCAATGAATGACCGCATCTACCCCTTTTAGTCCAGCAGCAATTTCCGCGGCATCATTAAAATTGACCGTCCTTGAACGAAAATTCAGATCACTAATTTTCGTTAAATTCGAGGAAGCACGGTGAAGAATCATTAGCTCATGCCCTCTATCCAAAACGGCTTTTGCGGTATGGTGGCCAATCATTCCGGTTGCACCGATGACGGCTATTTTCATTTTCTTCATTCCTCCGGGTTACTTAAGATACATTCACTTTCGACAATTTGAATCAGCGCCTTTAACTGTTCCACACTCTTATTTAACGAAAGAGAATAATAGCGTTGAGTCCCCTTTTGTTCAATCTCCACTAATTGATTATCCCTCATCACTTTTAAATGGTGAGAAATCGCGGGACGGGAAAGATTCGAATGCTCGGCAATTTCATTTACACTTAACCGTTCGTGTTCTGCCAATAAAAGAATGATATCCTGCCTCGCTGTATCACTTAGCGCATTAAATAAAGGAATGCATGCTCTAAAGACTTCTATCGCTTGATTTGACATTTTAAAGCCCTCCTCAATCCTGGAGATTTTCTTTTGAAAAATCATTTTTCTCCGGCAACGTATTTGGCTAGCTTGGCAGCGATGCTCCGCGGGAAAAATTTAGCAGTATATGCGCCTACTTTATTCATTCCTCCTGTAATAATTACGCGTTTCCCTTTCATCATGGCGTCATAGCCTTGTTTTGCGACAATATCCGAAGTCATTGCCTGGCTGAACATTTTCGTGCCTTCCACATTCGCGACTGCCCCAAAATTTGTCTTAGTCGCCCCTGGGCACAGCGTTGTAATTGTTACATCATAACCGGAAAGCTCTTCCACGAGCGCCTCGGACAAGGAAAGGACAAATGCTTTTGTCGCATAATAAACAGCCATTAATGGACCAGGCTGGAATGCGGCTGTACTCGCAACGTTCATGATTTTCCCGCTATTGCGCTGCTTCATTTTTGGAAGGACGTAATACGTTAATTCCGTCAGGGCGGTTATGTTTAAATTAATCATTTCCACCTGTTTATTAATATCCAATTCGTCAAAATTCCCTAGCAGGCCAAACCCTGCATTATTCACCAGGATGTCGATGTCAATATTACGATTTTCCAATTCCCCAAATACTTCTTTGGCAGCACCTGAAAGGCTTAAATCCTTTGAGATGATGGTTATTTCAATATTTTTAAAGGATTGCTTTATTTCTTCAAGTTTTTGTTTGTTTCTTGCTACCAAAACAAGATTGTATCCATCTTTCGCAAATAATTTTACAAATTCGTATCCTAACCCACTCGTTGCTCCTGTTATTAAAGCCGTTTTATTCATTTTATTATCCTCCAAAATGTTTATTAGTTTAAATGTTTAATCTTATAAACATATAATGCATTCTTACACCTGCTATTGTCAATATGTATAATTTGTAAAATGCGATTAAATTATTCCTTTCACCTATTCAGTTATTGAATGTCATTGTTAAAACCTAAAATTTTACATCACCAATTAAACAAAAAAAAGATTGGCATCAGCGCCAATCAAATAGGGGAGGTTTTTGTTAAACAAAGTTCCTTAAAACCTAGTGTTCAATTAAGTTATCTTTATCATAATAAAAAATTGTGTAGAACTTATAAAGAAGTTGTGTGGAAGTTGTGAAGATATCAAAAGGATGAACATAGAATATGTTCAGAATAAAGAATACCAATAAAAAAATCCCTGCTTTTCCAGGGATTCACGCATAAAGTTTATTCTCTTCTGCACTAAAAAAGCTCTTCATTGCATGGAATACGTCTGCTTTTTGCTTGAGGATGTAGTAACGGAAGTCATCATGTTTGATGTTTTTATATGCGGACATGAGGGTTGAGTGGCGGTTGTACTGATTTACTTCTCCGTAGCCAAACATGCTCGACACCTTAATCAGTTCTTCGACTAGCTTTACGCATCTGGCATTGTCGGAGGTTAAGTTATCACCGTCTGAGAAATGGAATGGGTAAATATTAAACTTCTTAGGTTCATATTTTGTATCAATCAATTCCAAAGCTTTACGGTAGGCGGATGAACAGATGGTACCTCCACTTTCACCTTTTGAGAAAAAATCTTCCTCAGAGACTACCTTCGCCTCGGTATGGTGGGCGATAAATTCAATTTCAACTGTTTCATATTTCGTCCGTAAAAAGCGTGTCATCCAGAAGAAGAAGCTCCGTGCCATATACTTCTCCCAAATGCCCATCGATCCGCTTGTATCCATCATTGCAAGCACTACTGCTTTCGAATCAGGCTTGACGACTTCATTCCAAGTCTTAAACTTGATATCGTCCTTATAAATAGGATGAAAAGCTGGTTTCCCGGTCATCGCATTTCTCTTAAATGCTGACCTCATCGTCCGTTTTTTATCTATATTGCCCATTAATCCTGTTTTGCGGATATCATTAAATTCAATATTTTCAACAAGGTGTTCTTCTTGTTCTTTACGTTTTAAATTCGGAAGCTCCAGCTGCTTGAATAATGCTTCTTCTAGTTCCATCATCGAAACTTCCGCTTCAAAATAATCTTCGCCTGCCTGGTCACCTGCACCCTGCCCTTTGCCCGGCCCTTTTTCATTGCCATTGCCGTCCCGAGCGACGACATCTCCCACCTGACTATCTCCGCTGCCCTGGCCTACATGTTTGTTTTTATCATAATTATAGCGAATTTTATATTCGTCCAGAGAACGAATCGGTATTTTTACCACATCACGACCGTTTGACATAATGATACTTTCTTCAGTGATTAAATCGGGAAGATTATTTCTGATTGCATCCTGAACTTTTTCCTGGTGCCGTTGCTGGTCATCGTGGCCTTTTCGGTGGAGGGACCAATCTTCTCTTGAAATCACAAAATGATGGCTGTTCACGTCGGTCAATTAAAACCCCTCCTTATTCAATTTTTTTCATTCACATTCTTTTCTTTTGAAACATACATTATCCCGAGTGCCAAAAAAATGGAAAGAAACTTGATTACTCTATCCTATGCAAGGAATGAAAATAATTTACTAATTATTTTGACAATTAAAACGATGCAAAAAAAAAGGCTATTTTCTTTCGATATCTTTATAAATTGTCCAGGTTTTCGCATCTTAGACTAACCATTTAGTTAAGGTGGTTGACACTTCATAATTTTTCCAGAAAAACAAAAAGACCCTCGCATTGGCGCGAAGGTTATAGGTCCTTTGGATCGTCCTGTATTGGATCAGATTTCTTTCCGTATTCTTCCTTCAATTCCTCACCCGTTCGGCGATTCTCCATTTGCTTTCCGAGATTCTCCATCTCTTCGATATTTGGTGCCATGGAGCTGTTCTTTGGTACATAGTTTTTATCAAGTTCCTTTACCATGTGAAATCACCTCTGTTATTCATTTCCCCTAAATATTGCTTTTTAAACAGGAACGCTCAATCTTCTGCTTACGCTGAAGTTAGATATCTGTTTGCCTTCAAAGAAATATTTTATGAAATAATAACAGGGACTGGCCCTCTTGCCTGGCCAGCCCCTTAAGACTCTATTAACGGTTCAATAAGCTTCCAACATACCGTAGTAGTTCGTTGGCTGACGTGGAATTATATCCATGTTCATCGATCAATCTTTCCACTACATTGTTGATTTTCTTCAACTGCTGCTCATCCGGCGTCTTCGTAGAAGTAGTAATTTTTACTACATCCTTTAAATCGGCAAATAGTTTCTTTTGAATGGCTTCACGGAGTCGGTCATGCGAATTATAATCAAAACGTTTGCCTTTTCTGGCATATGCCGAGATACGGATCAGGACTTCTTCGCGGAATGCCTTCTTGGCATTTTCGGAAATGCCAATTTGCTCTTCAATTGAGCGCATCAATTTTTCATCAGGGTTAATTTCTTCACCTGTCAATGGATCGCGAAGCTTGGCTTTATTACAATAAGCTTCAACATTATCGAGATAATTGTCCATCAACGTCTTAGCTGATTCTTCGTATGAGTATACAAATGCTTTTTGGACTTCTTTCTTGGCAATATTATCGTATTCCTTCCGCGCTAACGAAATATAGTTCATATAACGTTCACGCAGCTCGGCTGTGATGGATGGATGATGGTCCAGGCCATCCTTTAGGGACCTTAGCACATCCAACGCATTGATCGATGGTACTTCTTTCCGGATAAGCGTTGAAGAAATCCGGTTGATGACATACCGCGGGTCAATACCGCTCATGCCCTCATCTGCATATTCTCTCTTCAATTCATCGATATCAGCGTTGTTGAAGCCTTCTACATTTTCTCCATCGTACAAGCGCATTTTTTTAACCAAATCAATGTCGCCCTTTTTGGGTTCCTTGAGGCGCGTCAGAATCGTAAACATGGCAGCTACCCTGAAGGTGTGGGGGGCGATATGGTAATCGGAAACATCGCTTTCGCGAATCATCTTTTCATAAATCTTTTCTTCCTCTGAAACTTTAAGATTATACGGAATTGGCATGACAATAATACGTGAATGAAGCGCTTCGTTTTTCTTATTGGAAATGAATGAACGATATTCCGTTTCATTCGTGTGCGCAACAATAAGTTCATCCGCAGAAATTAATGCAAAACGGCCGGCCTTGAAATTCCCTTCCTGTGTCAAAGACAATAGATGCCACAGAAATTTCTCATCACACTTCAGCATTTCCTGGAACTCCATCATTCCCCGATTCGCCTTGTTCAATTCTCCATCAAATCGATACGCTCGGGGGTCTGATTCAGAGCCGAATTCGGCTATCGTTGAAAAATCGATGCTTCCCGTCAAATCGGCAATGTCCTGTGACTTTGGATCGGACGGACTGAACGTACCAATTCCAGTTCGTTTATCCTCGGAGAAGAATATTCTTTCGACCAACACATCTTCAATCCTGCCCCCATATTCTTCTTCAAGCCTCATCGTATTGAGTGGGGACAGATTTCCTTCAATTCGGATTCCATACTCCTCGAAGAAATCCTCCCGCAAATGATGTGGAATCAAGTGCAGCGGATCCTCGTGCATCGGGCAGCCTTTGATTGAAAATACAGCGCCTCTTTCTGATCGGGAGTAATTCTCCAATCCCCTTTTTAACACGGTTACCAGGGTGGACTTACCGCCGCTGACAGGCCCCATTAGCAACAGAATTCTTTTCCTTACATCCAGCCTCTTTGCGGCAGGATGAAAATACTCCTCGACGAGGCGTTCAAGTGCCTCTTCCAGTCCAAACAATTGATTGCAGAAAAAATTGTACTTCTTTTTCCCTTTTACATCTTCAATTCCGGAATCCTTTATCATATTATAAACCCGTGAATGTGCAGATTGGGCTACCCATGGTCTTTCTTTTAACAGCTGCAAATAATCGGCAAACGTACCTTCCCAGCGTAACTTTTCTTCCTCTTCGCGATACTTCTCAATCTTCTTTAAGATATCCATAAAGTCCTCCCCTTGTTGTCGCATTGTCAGAGACGATTAATATACTCTATGCGCCCGGACTATTGATGATGCACAATCAGCAGTTTCTTTTGAATGTTGCCTGTATTAAAAAACTTAGGCATTTCATTCACACTTTTGATTAATTAGGCTATAATAAGGCTATATATATTTATCATGAATGATGGAAAAGGGGGCTTACATACAATGAGCTTAGTACTTATTCTTGCAGTTATGATCACTTTCCTGGCCGCTATTTTCACTGCCGGGTACAATGATAAACCGGGTTCTATGAAGTAAGAAAAGCGGAAGCGCCTGTGTTGCGCCGTAGTAAGAAAAAAGGCTGCCCCCGCAGGGCAGCCTTTTCCTATTTACCGAATATCCATTTTATTTTTTGTTATGAATTCCTTCATATACATCCTCGTTTGATTTTCAAGCATCGCCGCGATTTGCTCTGTCCAGCGATCTCTCCGTTTTCCAGATGTCCGTTCCTCGTAATATGCCGAGACGATGGCATCATACTCCGTTAGATGCTTTTCAAATTCTTCATTTTGCTGCTCGTACTCATCCTCATGATAGATGTGCTCAAACGGGAGCCTTGGCTTTATGTCAGGTGATTGATTTGGATACCCTACAGCCATCGCAAATAGTGGAATAACTCGATCCGGTGTTTTTAAAAGCTTTTTTACTTCCTCGAGATTATTTCTTATGCCACCAATATAACAAATTCCCAAACCCATCGATTCAGCGGCAATCGCGGCATTTTGCGAAGCGAGGGCGGCATCAATTAATCCGACCATGAATTTCTCTGTGCTTTCGATTGAAGAAGTAACATCCTTTCCTTCTTTCCTTCCTATTACTTCGTGACGGTATAAATCGGCACAGAATACAAATAAATGTCCATTATCAGCGACATACGGTTGATTGCCAGCAATTTCTGCAAGTTTTTTCTTTTTTTGTTTATCCTTTATACCGATAATTGAGTATGCCTGAACAAAACTCGAAGAAGATGCGGATTGGGCACATGATACAATGATTTTGATTTGTTCATCCGTTAACGACTTATCCTCAAATTTCCGAATTGAACGATGACTTAACAGCAATGACACCATATTTTCCATTACCATTCTCCTTTCCTTGTTGCTACAATTGTTATTTAACCAAAAGATCAACAGAAAAACAAAAAGGCCCTTGATTCGGGGCCTTATTTTTGCAGCGAAGGATAATCCTGCTGGCGCAATGCTTCATAAATAAGGATTGCAGCAGTGTTCGATAAATTCAACGATCGTATATTTTCATTCATTGGGATGCGCAAGGATAAATCTTTATTTTTTTCAATTACATCCTTCGGAAGGCCTGTCGTTTCACGCCCAAAAATAAAATAATACTCCTTGTTCAAATCGCTGTAATCAAAAGAGGAATGCGATTTTTGACCGTATTTTGTTAAATAGAAAAATTCGCCTCCTGCATTTTTTTCATAAAAATCTTCCAGTGAATCATAATAAACGACCTTCACAAACTCCCAATAATCAAGGCCTGCCCTTTTTAGCATCTTATCGTCCGTTGAAAATCCAAGTGGCCGAATCAAATGCAATGTTGTTCCTGTTCCAGCACATGTTCGTGCAATATTCCCCGTATTTGATGGAATCTCAGGCTGATATAAAACTACATGCAATCCCATAATCTTCACCTCTTATTTAAACTCTACATGCCATTATACCATTGTTGCACTAGCATACAATGTCATTTACACTGAGCCAACAATTGTATAAAACTTATACTTAATATTGGGGGTATAGGCGGTCGAGTCTTCGTAGTTCCAATATCTTTGCCTACTATTGTAAGTATGGGCATTGACAAGAGGCATACCGTTCGCGTCCTTTCCTGTTACAAGCGTATTATGGTCAAAGCGTCCATCCCCCTGAAAATCATAACAAATAACATCTCCGAGAAGGAGTTGATCTGGGCTCGCCACTTCTCTCGCCCTTAATCCCGATTTCGAGGTGGCCA
>JAUZPT010000097.1 GCA_030705745.1 Bacillota bacterium
CAGGAAGCAAAAACTCGTCAAAGCTTTTCTAAAGGCCCGATATTCCAATCATTGTTTGGGCTGACAGTTTTTTATTCGGATAACGCTTTTTTAATTCTGTTTCATTTTCTCCCACTAACCCGATCAATTGTTGGGCGGGTATATTTGAGCGATCAAATTTCCTTTCAACTGCAAGTACACCGGGAATTTTCAATGCATTAATTTTTTCCATTTGGGAAGTCGTCAAGGGGAGAGGGTTCGGATCACCATATGTAAATGGCTTCTTCGCCTTTTGGACTGATTCGTGAAGTTGATACCGAGAAACTCCTGCAATACGGGCAACTTCTCGTTCATCCCATTTCATTCTTTTTAAAAAGGGAAAGAGGACGAGTACAGGAACCTTTTTATTGGTCAGTAACTCGCCGTTGCGATCAAGGAAATCTCCCCTTCCGTTGTCTATGATCAATTCTTGAATTCTCTGTTTAACACTTTCTTCAAGTAAATTAATATTTCTGCTTGTAAATGATTCAGTTTCGAATAGCTGAATTTGCATCAGACGAGCCATCAATAATGAAAAACATATTAAGCAGAACACTACCCAAGCGATTGCCCTTTTTTTCCACATAAAAACACCTCGTCAAAAGTGTTGACGAGGTTCGAATATTTCAAACTATAGGATGTTAAAAAGAAAGAGATTTCATAAAAGCGCTCACATTGTCTATGAGCGCTAGTCATTATTTAATAGAAGTGATGCGGACGCTCATTTCCCCGCCAGGTGTTTGTACTGACACTTCGTCTCCTACTTTTTTGCCCATTAAACTTTTGGCAATTGGAGAATCATTGGAAATTTTTCCTTCAAATGGATCTGCTTCTGCACTACCTACGATTGAATATGTTTCTTCATCACCATTAGGAAGTTCGATAAAAGTAACTGAGCGACCGAGCGCTACAGAATCACTAGCAACTTCACCTTCATTAATGATTTTTGCATTTCGGATCATATTTTCGAGCGTAGTAATGCGTCCTTCAACAAATGCTTGTTCTTCTTTTGCGGAATCATATTCCGAGTTTTCGGATAAATCACCGAAGCTTCTTGCGATTTTTATTCGTTCCACTACTTCTTTTCGTTTCACAGATTTTAATTGTTCAAGCTCGTGCTCGAGTTTTTCTTTACCTGCCTGTGTCATTGGAAATACTTTTTCTGTAGCCAAACCATTCACTCCTTCTAGTCTTCACAATCCCCCAACAGACTGTGCATAAGATATGTAGCCTTATAAACAAGGCATAAATACATAGGAGCGCGTCCTTTTATAGGGCGCGCATAAATCGAACTTATTCAAAAAGTATTTTTTATACTTCTTTTCATCTGTTATTGTTTCATAAAATTGACTTTTGTTCAAGAATTGTTTGAATTTTTGTGACCATTAAATCGATTGCCACATGGTTATGCCCACCTTCTGGGATGATGATGTCCGCATACCGCTTTGTTGGCTCGATAAACTGATTATGCATCGGACGAACAACATTTACGTATTGTTCAATAACTGAATCAAGCGTACGGCCACGCTCTTTCATATCGCGAAGCAAGCGTCGAATGATGCGTAAATCTCCATCCGTATCAACATAAAGCTTGATATCCATCAAATCTCGTAAGCGTTCGTCTTCGAGAATCAGAATGCCTTCTAGGATAATTACATCTTTCGGATCAACCGGGATGACATCCTCTGAGCGAGTATGAATTGAATAATTATAAACAGGTTTATCAATCGCTTCGTACTTTAGCAAAGTTTCGATGTGCTCGATGAGTAAATCATTATCAAATGCTAAAGGATGATCATAATTCGTTTTTAAACGTTCCTCAAATGGAAGGCTACTTTGGTCTTTATAATAATAATCCTGTTCAAGTATTAAAATGGAATGCCCTTTGAAACTTTCATATATAGCTTTCGTTACACTCGTTTTTCCTGAACCGGAACCTCCGGCTACACCAATAACAACTGGTTTGCGTCCCATATTAGTTCTCCTTTCGCATCATGTTGTTTGGGTAAACCGGCTTGTCCAACTTGAATTGTACAATTTGAAGAGGATGGCGAGCCGCATCGAGCTCATTACCTTTTTCATCCCAGATTTTATCCACTACATGCGTAAAATTCTCGATCTCAGGCCCGAAGAATTCAACTTCGTCACCTGGCTTAAAATAATTTCTTTGCTGAAGCGTCACTATTTGCGTTTCTTCGTCATAATTCAACACAAGACCAGCAAAATCAAATGTTGTCTTTTTGCTATGATTGCCAAACATTTGCTCTTTATACCCTGGAATTCCCTCGAAAAATGCCGGAGCCGTTTCTCGGTTCGCACATTTATCAAGTTCAACGAGCCATTCAGGATTGATTACAAAGTTTTCAGGGTCCTCACAATACGCATCAATCACTTTCCGGTAGACACTCACAACCGTCGCAATATAGTGAATTGACTTCATGCGGCCTTCAATTTTCAAACTGTCAATGCCAAGCTCGATCATTCTCGGAATCGCCTGGATCAAATTCAGATCCTTCGGGCTCATCGCGAAAGCTGCATCGTTTTCAGCAAAAAGCGACGTTTCATCGCTTCCATCCTGCTGGTAAAGATCATAATCCCAACGGCATGACTGACAGCAACCCCCACGGTTTGAATCCCTTGCAGTCATATGGTTGCTAAGCGTACAACGTCCTGAATAGGCAATGCACATGGCACCATGGATAAATGCCTCAATTTCAATATCGACCTTTTCCTTCATTTCACGCATTTCCTCAGCGCCTACTTCGCGCGCCAGGACGACACGTTCAAGCCCTTCTTCTTTCCAGAATTGGACCGCTTTGTAGTTGGACAGAGATTGCTGTGTGCTCAAATGCACCTCGATTTCAGGCGCAATCCTACGGCATGTTTCAATGATGAGCGGATCCGCCACGATGATGCCGGCTACTCCCGCTTCTTTCAGCCCCATTAAATAATCTTCAAGACCATCAATGTTTTCATTATGGGCAAATATATTGGTCGTCACATAAATGCGTGCGCCGAATTTCTTAGCGAATTCGACACCTTCCTTCATCTCTTCAAACGTAAAGTTATCGGCGTTCGAACGTAATCCGTACTCCTGTCCACCGATAAAAACGGCATCTGCACCATACTGGACAGCAATTTTCAATTTTTCCAAATTGCCGGCAGGCGCCAAAAGCTCGGGCTTCTTGACAATGACTCGTTTTCCATTGATTTCAGCAGAAATTCTATCCTTCACTGCACTCACGGTCAAAGGCCTCCTTTTTTATCATAAAAATTTATTTTTTCAATTCGATTAATAAACCGTTTCCTTGAAAAAGAATCCTGTGTCCAGCGGCCTGTTAGCAGACTGTACCGATTCAACTTCCGATAATAGAGCATCTTTTTCATCTTCGTACGCGTCAGGATCTTCTATTAATAGATCGATTGCTCGTCTGTATGCCTTCGTAACCGCCAGGATGTATTCCGGGCTTTTTAAAATGCCATCGATTTTAAAAGAATCCACACCCGCTTCAACCATTTCCTGTAGCTCGTCGATGATGCAGATGTCATTCGGGCTCATGATATGCGTTCCATTTACATCCTCAAAAATCGGATATTTGTTTTCACGTTCTTTATCATGGAGGAACATGTTTTTCTGTTCTTTGCGATTCTCAATTTCAAGTGCCTTGCCTTGATATTCGAAATAATTTCCAAGCAGCGTCCTCTTGGATTGGAACATGCACGTCATTCCATGAACCTGCACTTCAATTTCCACTTCAGCATTTTCCTTTATTTCGACAATGGCATCCATATTGATTTCACGTGCAAGTACCGCTCGTTTTGCACCCTTGCGTCCCCAATAATTGCATGTATACCAATTGGTAGCCGTTGTTTCCGTACTCCAATGGAGCTTCATATCAGGAGCTATCTCCTTCGCCGTCATTAAGACCGCGGGATCTCCGAACACAACTGCATCTGCACCGGAAGAAACGGCAAATCCCATATATTCCTTTAAGTCTTCCAATTTATCATTATGAAAAATGGCGTTCATCGCAATGTATGCTTTTTTCCCTTTGGAATGAGCTAGTTCGATCGCTTTTTTCGCATCTGCTCTGTTGAATTCACCTGCAAGGCGCAGTCCGAATTTTTGTTCCCCAATTACGAATGCATCTGCTCCCGCTTCTGCCAACGGAATTATATCGTCTACAGTTGTCGGTGTAACCAATAATTCTGGCTTGTTCATTCACCATCACCTCTTTTTTTACTAATCGCTATCCCATCTCCTACAGGCAAAATGACTGTATGAAAATGATCATGCTTCATCAGCCATTCATTAAAGGAACGAATTTTTTTTACAAGGCTTCGAATTCGTTTATTTTCTATTTCAGATTCATAAACCAAACCTTTGAATAAAACGTTGTCTGTAATAATCATGCCTTCTTTGTCGAGAAACGGAGAATAAATCTCAAAAAACTTTTGATACTGGCCCTTCGCTGCATCAATAAAAATAACGTCGTAAGGCCCTTCAGATCCCACTTCGTTTACAATATTCAAAGCATCGCCTGTAATGAGCAGAATTTGCCTTTCCTTTTGTGACCGCTCAATGTATTGCTCTGCAACTTTGATTCTTTGTTCATCCCGTTCAATGGTAACTATTGTTGCATCAGGCAGGGCCACAGCCATTCTTAAAGCGGAATAACCAATCGCAGTGCCAACTTCGAGAATTTTTTTAGGTTTTTGAATTCGCAACAGCTGCAGCATTGTTTCGATTCCGGAAAGTTCCATGATTGGTACTTCCTGTTCCCGCGCATAACTTTCCATTTCCAAAAACAATTCATTTCGGTCCGGCAAGAGATCTTCTAAATAATTGTGCAGCTTTTCATTCAACAAGCTGCGTCACCTCTATCCTTTAATCTAATTATCCATTTAATTGTGGTCGGCCGCCTTCAATACGGTCAAAACATGGCTTGTACATATGAAAATTATTCATGTAAGTCTATATTAGCCCAGGATTTCCTGGACAATGAAAAAATAGCGTTCACAGATAAGGAAGCGGCATAAATGTTCCAATTTATGCGTTAATGCAGCACAATTCTGCTACATCCCTACATGTCTGTGAGTTACGCTATCTAGAGATTATGAAATAAAACACTCGAACTATTTTAACATAATTGCTGGGCGAATGCTAACCTTTCTCCCATGAAACGACATTTATTTTTTCACAGAAAGATTCTTGGCTTTTGCCCTATTATGCTCTTCAAGAGTTTTAGTAAAGATTACCCGTCCATCTGCTGTTGCAAGAAAGTAATAAAAATTTGTTTTCTCAGGATTAAGTGCTGCCTGTATTGACATATTCCCTGCATTCGAAATCGGTCCAGGAGGTAACCCAATATTTTTATAAGTATTGTATGGAGATTTCACTTTCAAATCAGCATACAAAACACGGTCTTTGTGTTTGCCCTGAGCATATAGGACTGTGGGATCCGTTTGCAGAGGCATTCCTTTTTTTATCCGATTGTAAAAAACACTAGAAATTTTACTTCTGTCTGCCTTTAGAGTTGCCTCTTCTTCTACGAGCGAAGCCATTGTCAAGAGCTGATGTATGGTCAGCTTTTGATTTTTCATTTGTTCCTGATAAGTGCTGAGTACCTCTTGCGTTTTATCAAGCATGGCACATACCATTTCATCAATGGTAGGGTTCTTTTGATAAAATGGATATGTGGCAGGATAAAGATATCCTTCAAGAGGGTACATGATTTTTTTATTCAGTATATCCTTGGTCAGCAGGTCAGGATATTTTTTCATAAGCGACAGTATAAACTGTTTATCATTCAATACTTTGAAAACCTCGGGCTGCTTAAGCTTTGAGGATTTTGCGATAATCGCCGCAATTTCTTTTAACTGTTTTCCTTCGGGTATGGTTAATTTTAACGTGACATTTCGCATGACATTCCCGGTTTTGAGATTCTTTATGATTTCCGGAACGGACATTGAGGGGCTTAATTGATACGTACCTGCCATGAAGCCCCCTTCATTTTTCAATTTTACATAGTACTTGAAGACACTGGCATCCTTTATGACTCCTTGTTTCTCCAGCTTATCGGCAATGACAGATACCGAGGAGCCAATCGGCACTTCTACTTGCTGCATTTTTTTGCTAGCAGGCTGAACGGGATTAAGTGCAGATTTAACATAAAAATAGCCTCCAATGACGATAGCTGCAAATAAAAGCAGCAGTGCAGCCGAAATTATCAAGACAATTCTTCTGACCGTCCTCGCCTCGCTGCGTTGCTCCATAATTCTTTCCTGTATGCTCATTCCTTTAAAATCTTTGTCTTTTGAATCCATATTTTCTCCAGCCTTTTCATGAGGATATAACTTTTTTGTTAAGCTTAAGTTTTAGGTTTCGTACTTAATCGTTTAATTACTCGTAAAGTTTACGTTGCTTGACACCTAATAATTTGAGCATACGCCTCGAAAAATGTCAATTTTCGTTGAATCGGTGGAGAAAACAAAGTCTTTTTTGATTGATAAAATTTATGAGATGTTAGATGGGAAGCAAAAAAAATGTTATTAACAAAAAAACACACAGCATTTATGCCATGTGTCTTAATTATTCCATCTCTAAAGATAGAACCAAAAACTTATTCTGCGTCTTCGTCTTCCTGTTCATCGAGGAATGTGTTGAGCATTTCTTCAATCATGTCCCACTCTTCATCCGTTTCGATTGGCATTAAATCGCCGTTTTCATTTTCTTCTGAAGGCATAAAGGAAGATGCGTGGATTTCAATTTCATCCTCATCGTCTTCTTCTGCTCCTACCGGATAGTATAAAACGTATGACTTGCCGAATTCGTCTGAGTCAAATGTAAAAAGCACTTCACATAATTGTTCATTTCCATCTTCATCTACTACAGTAATATTATTTTCTCCGTGGTTCATACTGTCACCTCATTAATTTTTGCTATTCAGATAACCTTGCAGTATCATTACTGCAGCCATTTTATCAATGACTTTCTTTCTCTTTTTGCGACTTACATCCGCTTCAAGCAACACGCGCTCAGCGGCCATTGTCGTCAAACGCTCGTCCCACAACACAGCAGGAACCTCAAACAATTTTTCCACTTCAGCGGCAAACCGCTGGCTAGCCTCCGCACGAGGCCCAATGGAACCATTCATGTTTTTTGGCAAACCAATTACCACTGTGCTGACGCCGTACTCTTTAATAATTTCACCAATTCTCTCAAAACCAAACTCATTTTTTTCTTCGTTGATTTTGAGTGTTTCCAATCCCTGGGCTGTCCAGCCAAGCTCATCGCTCAGCGCCACCCCCACAGTCTTAGAACCTACATCCAATCCCAATATTCGCATTCTTAACCCTCTCGTTGCTTTTTAAGGTAGGATTTAACCAGCTCTTCTATTATTTCGTCCCGTTCCAGCTTCCGGATGATGTTTCTAGCATCCAAATGGCGCGGGATGTATGCCGGGTCGCCGGATAAAAGGTATCCTACAATCTGGTTGATCGGATTGTAGCCTTTATCCTGAAGTGCTTCATAAACTTGCAGCAGGACTTCATTGACATCATGTTCAAACGGCTCTTCAGGAAAATTGAATCGCATTGTTTTATCAAATGAGCTCATAGCATGCACCTCGCATTTTTATAACGCAGAGTTTTGTTTATATATATCTTTATTCTACACTACTTTGATGGATTATCAAATGGATTTGACCCACTCGTCCACGAATTGCAAAGCTCCTTCAAGCTTTTCTGGATCTTTGCCGCCTGCCTGAGCCATATCGGGACGGCCACCACCACCACCGCCGCATCGTGTCGCCACTTCTTTCACAAGTTTGCCTGCATGGTAGCCTTTATCGATTAAATCCTTTGTGACAGAAGCGATGATATTCACTTTCTCACCTTCGACACTACCCAATACGATAATCGCAGACCCGAGTTTTTGCTTGAGCTCGTCCGCCATATTTCGAAGATTGTTCATATCTGCTGCCTGCACCTGTGCGGATAATACTTTGACGCCATTGATTTCTTTTGCTTGTTCAATAATGCTCCCTGCTTCAATATTGCTTAATTTTGCCTGCAGTGAATCATTCTCTCGCTGAAGCTGCTTCATTTCCACCAATAAAACGTCAAGCTTTGTAACGATTTCCTTTGGGTTTGTTTTTACTTTTTCAGCAGCTTCCTTAAGCAAGCCAACCTGCTCATTTAATAAATTGTAAGCCGCTTCCCCGGTTACCGCTTCGATTCTTCTCGTTCCTGCCCCAATCCCGCTTTCTGACACAATTTTAAAGAGGCCGATGACAGATGTATTCGGAACATGGCAGCCGCCGCATAGCTCAAGGCTGAAATCGCCAACTTTTACAACGCGGACAATATCACCGTATTTTTCACCGAAAAGTGCCATGGCGCCCATTTCCCTTGCCTCGGCAATCGGCTTTAAGTCGATTTCCACTTCGATATTGTTCCAAATTTTTTCGTTGACGATTTTTTCGATTTGTTCAAGTTCTTCCGGCTTTACTTGACCGAAATGGGAAAAATCGAAACGGAGGCGATCTGGTTCAACGAGAGATCCTGCCTGGTTTACATGTGTTCCCAAAACTTCCTTCAATGCTTTTTGAAGCAAATGGGTCGCAGTGTGATTTTTAATCACCTTGATGCGATTTTCCTTATCAACGATGGCTTGTACTTCCTGGCCGGTTTTCAACGTACCCGAAACAATTACAGCCTTATGAAGGTTTTGCCCGTTTGGCGCTTTTTGAACATCCTTGATTGAAACAATTACGCCTTCGCCCTGAAGCATACCGCGGTCGGCGATTTGTCCACCACTTTCGGCATAAAAAGGAGTCAGGTCAAGAATTAGTTGGATTTCATCACCGGATGTAGCTACTTCGATCAGTTGTCCATTTTTAACAAGCGCAACGGCCTTCGAGCTGCTTTCAAGCTGATCGTAGCCGATAAACGAACTTTCAACGGTAAGCTCACCAAGCACGCCGCCCTGAACCTGCATCGAATCAACATCTTGGCGGGCCGAGCGAGCGCGTTCACGTTGCTGTTCCATTTCCGTTTCAAATCCGGAATGATCAATTTTCATTCCTTCTTCTTCAGCGTATTCCTCTGTTAGTTCAACCGGAAAGCCATATGTGTCATAAAGACGGAACACATCTGTGCCGCCAATCGTATCATTTCCTTTTTCTTTTTCTTTCTTAATAACC
>JAUZPT010000098.1 GCA_030705745.1 Bacillota bacterium
ATGACTTTTCAAAAATCATCCCCAATACCTTTCCGTTTAAAAAAGGATGTGGTTTTCCTGCTTTTTGCATTTGTTTAAGCTGCATAGCTTCATCAAGCATATACAATAATTCTTTGGAATCAAATTCGCCGAGTGTTAAAAAGTCCTTCTTTTTTAGTGCCGTTCTAATCGCTTCTTTCTCGTCCTGCACTTGTACCGATTGAATCATGTTGAATTCCTCCCTCCTAAACCGTTACTTCATTATTACTTTTCAAATAATCGCCGATTGCCAGGCAATGAACTTCCATAGAATCATCCGCGCTTATATTGCTTTTGAAGTTTTCCAAATTTGTAAAGCAAGGAACTCCGTAACGGAGAGCAAGTGAACGCATTTGAAAACCTTGATTACTTTTGTTTCTCCCTCGTGTCGGTATATTCAAAAATGCCGAAATTCCTTCTTCTTTAAAAAGTTGTTCCGCTTCAGATAACGTACATACGGTTTTCACTTCCACGCCCCGTTCTTTTAAAAATTCGGCTGTGCCTGGTGTCGCGATAATACACATTCCTCTTTTCCTTAGCTCCTCAATAAGTAAATAAGCTTCCTCCTTTGACCTGTCCGTTATCGAGCAAAAAAGAGAAGAATTACTTTCCGAAAGCAGGTTTTGCAGTCGATTTGCTTTATTAAAGGCTTCTTTAACACTTTTGCCAATTCCGATTGCTTCACCGGTTGATTTCATTTCAGGACCGAGAATATGGTCGACATCCTTTAATTTCCGATCCGAAAAAACGGGCTGTTTCACGACGTAATAATTCGGTTCTTGCATTAAATCCATCATACTTGCCATTTCGTTTAACGATTCTCCAAGCTGGCAGCGAACAGCCCATTCAATCATCGGCACTCCTGTCACCTTACTCATGATCGGAGTCGTTCTCGATGCTCTTGGGTTCACTTCAAGCACATAAACCGTGTCGTTATAGAGCACAAATTGGATATTCATTAAGCCGATAATCGGCAAACTTTGAGCGATTTTTTTTGAATAGGCAACGATGACATCCTTAATCTCCTCACTTAGAGAAACAGGTGGAAATAGTGCAATGCTGTCACCAGAATGTACGCCTGCTTTTTCGATATGTTCCATGATTCCAGGAATCACAATGTTTTTTCCGTCGCTGATTACATCAACTTCGCATTCCAAACCAGGATAATACCGGTCAATTAGCAGCGGCCACATCGCAGGATTTTCATGGTTAAGCAGCTGTTCTTTATAGTTCAATAAATCCTCTTCATTGAAAAAAATAAACATCGCTTGCCCGCCGATAACATACGACGGCCTGACAAGTACAGGATATCCAAGACTTGAGCCGGCTTCCAGCAACGATTCAGCATTTCCAACCGTTTTCCCTTCAATATGTGGGATGTTTAATCTGTTCAACAGCTGATAAAATTGCTCTCTGTCCTCGACGGCATCGATGCTGTCAAGGCTAGTTCCCAAAATCACAATTCCCTCTTCATGCAGCGCCTCCGCTACATTGATTGCCGTTTGTCCGCCGAACTGAATTAAAACTTCGGTTATTTTTTCTTTTTTGATGACTTGCAGAATATCCTCCACTGCCAGAGGTTCAAAATACAGCCGATCCGCGACAGCATAATCCGTACTCACAGTTTCCGGATTATTATTAATGACAATCGCTTCATATCCTTTTTTCTTTAAAGCCAAAGCTGCGTGTACAGAGCAATAATCGAATTCGATTCCCTGGCCAATTCTGATTGGGCCTGACCCGATGACAAGGATTTTCGGTTTGTTCGATTCGTTCACTTCATCCTCGCCATGCCAGGTGGAATAATAATAAGGTGTCACCGCTTCAAATTCAGCTGCACATGTATCTACCTGTTTGTAAACGGGTTTTATTTTTAGAAGTTCCCAATAGCTTCTCACCTCTTTTTCCTTCATTCCGAAGACATCAGAAAAAAATTGATCGCTACTATGATTTTTTTTCGCTCTTTGTATTAATTCGAGGGGTACTTCCTCAATTTGTTTAAACGAACGTATTTCGTTTTCCAATTCAACCATCTTCTTTATTTTTTCCAAAAACCACAGATCGATGGAGGTTGCAGAGTGGATGATTTCAGCTTCCATTCCTCTTCTTAGAAGCTCTGAAATTTGAAACAATCGTTCATCGGTTGCCGTTTTAATCAATTCCAAAAGTTCATTTGATAAAACATAATGAAAACGAACACCGGTTAGATAACTTGGGCGAGTACCGAGTGATCTAATTGCCTTATTCAGCGCGCCTTCAAAATTCCTGTCGATCGCCATGACTTCTCCTGTTGCCTTCATTTGCGTTCCCAATGTCCGATCAGCTTCCGGAAATTTGTCAAACGGAAATCTCGGCAATTTTACAACGATATAGTCAATCGACGGCTCGAATGATGCAAACGTGTTGCCCGTAATTGGATTGATAATTTCATCAAGGTTGTATCCTACTGCACACTTAGCTGCAATCCGTGCAATCGGGTAACCCGTTGCCTTCGATGCCAATGCCGAGGAGCGACTTACCCGCGGATTCACTTCGATAATGTAATACTGATTCGATTGGGGATCGAGTGCAAACTGGATATTGCAACCACCGATAATACCAAGGGCGCGGATGATTTTTAACGAAGCATCCCTCAGCATCTGGTATTGCGTATCTGTCAGCGTTTGCGACGGTGCGACGACGATGGAGTCACCCGTATGCACTCCAACAGGATCCATATTTTCCATATTGCATACAATGATGCATGTATCATTGCTGTCTCTCATTACTTCATATTCAATTTCTTTCCATCCTTTAATGCTGCGTTCGATCAATATCTGGCCAACCGGGCTTAGCGATAGCCCTTTATTCATCAAGGCGATAAGCTCCTTTTCGTTATAAGCAAAACCCCCTCCTTCCCCGCCCAATGTGTAGGCTGGACGGATAATGAGAGGATAATCGGCCTGTTTGGCAAATTCTAATCCTTGTTCATTGCTGTTCACAGAGCAAGAGTTTAAAATCGGCTCATTCAATGAAAGCATTAATTGGCGGAATAACTCTCGATCTTCCCCCATTTGAATCGAGTTTACCGATGTACCTAATATTTGAACGCCGTATTTCTCTAATATCCCTGCATGAAAAAGATCGACTGTCAGATTCAAGCCCGTCTGCCCGCCCAATGTTCCGATCAGGCCATCCGGGTTTTCTTTCTTGATGATTGCCTCTACGCTTTCGACCGTTAACGGCTCCATATACACTCGGTCGGCAATCGTTGGGTCCGTCATAATCGTAGCAGGGTTATTATTTATGAGAACGACTTCGATGCCTTCTTCTTTTAAGGCGAGGCATGCCTGCGTGCCCGCGTAATCAAATTCTGCAGCCTGACCAATTACAATTGGGCCAGCTCCAATTACTACAACCTTCTTCAAATCTTTCATTTTAGGCATTTTGCATTTCTCCTGTTTTTACTAGTTGCTGAACAAAGTTTTTAAAAACGTGGGCTGTATCATTCGGGCCAGCGTTTGCTTCAGGGTGGAATTGGACGGTAGTGACGGGATATTTTTTATGTTTCAGCCCTTCAATGGTCTTGTCGTTCACATTAATAAAAGTAATATCAAAAATAGTTTCATTCACTGTCTCCTGAATGACTTCATATCCATGATTTTGGGAGGTAATCCACACTTTTCCAGTCGATAGTTCCTTAACCGGGTGATTGGCTCCTCTGTGCCCAAACTTCATTTTTTTCGTGTCCGCACCATATGCATGGGCAATCAGTTGATGGCCTAAGCAAATACCGAGTGTTGGAAAATTCTCGGTTATTTTTTTAATTTCAGGAAACTGTTTTTCCAAAAAGGCCGGGTCCCCTGGTCCATTACTTAACAGCACGCCATCCGGCTTTAAACTCTTTATTTCTAAAAATGAATAGCTATAAGGAACAACTGTCACCTTGCAGCCATTTGCCAATAAAGCATTGAGAATCGATTTTTTGTACCCATAATCGATAAGGACAATATGTGGCCCTTGTTGATCAAATACTTGCACCTTCTTCACGGATACTCTACCGACCACATCCGCCTCAATGTTAAATGAATGGCCTCCGAGGACGCCGTTTTCCGGCAAGGCGTTCATAATCCTTCCTTTAAGAGTTCCGCAGTTTCTTATTTTTTTTACCAGTGCTCTTGTATCTATTCCAGAAATACCGGGTACACCGGATTTCACCAATTGATCTGAAAAGGAATGCTTTGATAAATAATGGCTAGGCTCTTCACAATGCTCACCTATGACGACCCCTGATAAATGCAGGGAATTGGATTCATAATCTAAAGCGTTCATGCCGTAATTCCCAATCATAGGGTAGCAAAAAACAAGAATTTGTCCGGCATAGGAAGGATCAGAAACAATTTCCTGATACCCGGTCATACTTGTATTAAAGACGACCTCACCAGCAGAACCCTCCATTCCCCCTATCATGTTCCCCTCAAAAACCTCTCCGTTCTCCAGTACGAGATATCCCTTAGTCATGAATTTCCTCCTTCTGCTTCGAAATTCACAGCTGCTAGACCGCTCTCAAAGCTAAAAATTATAAAATTTCAACCTCAGCTAAGACTTTTGCCGAGGGCTTCAATAAATCCATCCACTTCGCTTTTGGATGCAGTCAAAGGAGGCAGGATCCGCAATACATATTCACCGGCCGTAAGCGCCAACACTTTGTTCTCCATTAATTTCTTTACCGTTTCGAGCGCGCTTCCTTCCAAAACCACACCTATTAATAATCCCAATCCTCTTATTTCTTTAATTTTGGGATGTTCTTTTTGTAATTCACTCAGCTTCACACGTAAATAGTCGCCAAGTTCCATTGCTTCCTTGGCCATTTCTTTCCCGACGATGTATTGAACTGTAGCAAGCCCGGCACTTGTTGCCAACGGATTTCCGCCAAATGTGCTACCGTGGCTGCCTGGTACAAACGCCTGTGAAACCTCATTCGAAGCGATAATCGCACCAATTGGGAAACCCGATCCGAGACCCTTTGCAAGCGAAACGATATCCGGGATGATGTTGTATTGTTCGAAAGCGAACAGCGTTCCGGTGCGTCCCATTCCGGTTTGTACTTCATCGAGCATCAACAACAGATCTTTACTTTTGCAAATGTCAGCAAGTTTCAAGACCCACTCCTTATTCGCCGGTATGACGCCGCCTTCACCTTGAACGAGTTCGAGCAAAACCCCGCACGCATCGATGGTTTCCAATTCCTTTAACGCTTCGAAGCTATTAAACTCCAAATATTGAAATCCCTCGACTAAAGGAGAAAAGCCCTTTTGAATCTTCTCTTGTCCTGTTGCGGATAGGGCTGCCAATGTTCTTCCGTGGAAGGATTGTTTGAAAGTGATGATTTTCCTGCTTTCCTTTCCATTCATCTCAGCTGTTTTGCGTGCGAGTTTGATCAATGCTTCATTTGCTTCTGTTCCGCTGTTACAGAAAAAAACTTGGCCAGGAAAGCTATTTTGAATTAACAGCTCTGCAAGCTTTTCCTGATTGGGTATATGATATAAATTGGAGCAATGCCACAGTTGTGAAAGCTGTTGCTGTACCTTTTCGAGAACAAAGTCTGGAACATGACCCAAATTGCACGTCGCAATTCCTGAGGTGAAGTCCAAATAACGCTCCCCTTTGTCATCCCATACTTGACTTCCCTTCCCCTTCGCCATCGTGATCGGGAATCTTGCATATGTTTTCATAACCGCGGATTGTTGGTTTGTAAGCGTAATTGTATTAGGCATGCAGCAATACCTCTTTTTTGTAAAGTTTTGTACCAATATGTTCTTGATTGCAATAGCGTTTCAAAACATTTTCCTGTTGGCCATCCATAATTACAACTTCCTTTACACCATTAAAAATTGCCTCTTTCGCCGCGTTTACTTTCGGAATCATACCACCTGTAATTGTGCCGCCCTCGATGAGAGCATCAAGTTGGTCGGTTGATAAAGAAGATAATGTTTGTTTTTCTCCCTCGACATCTGCATAAATGCCAGGGATATCGCTGATTAGCAGCAATGGGCAGCATAATGCGCCAGCAATCGCCGCTGCGGCTGCATCAGCGTTGATATTATATCTCTGTCCTTTTTGGTCCATTCCGACCGGAGAGACAACAGGAATATAGCCCATTTCACACAGACTCTTAAGCCATGACTCATTTACAGCGATTACATTGCCTGTGTAACCTAACGCATGATCGATCATTTCAGCTTCTAAAAGCAAGCCATCTATTCCGCTGACTCCCAAAGCTTTCCCTCCATTGATAATGATGCTTCGCGTCATTTTCTTGTTTATATTTCCGCTTAGAGCCATTTCAATGACATCGAGCATTTCTTCGGTTGTTACTCGAAGGCCATCTATAAAGATCGAGGGAATACCTAATTTACCAAGCATACTAGTGATTAATTTTCCCCCTCCATGGACGATAATCAATTGGTATTTACCAGCTGACTGTATTTCACAAAGTTCTTTATAAAAAGTTTCGGGAATTTCCTCGATGACACTGCCACCACATTTAATGACTATATACTCCATTCCTGGTCTCCCCCTTATGTCCGATATGATGCATTGATTCTTACGTAGTCATAAGTCAAATCGCAGCCCCAGGCGACAGCCTTCGCTTCACCCTCATGCAAGTTGACAAAAATCTTAATCAGTTCATTATCAAGATAAGCTTTGGCGAGTGCTTCATTAAATTGCTGAGGCATTCCATTTTCTACAACCGTTATTGGACCTATTTTCACCGTTACTTTCGACGGGTCGATTTTTTTCCCGCTATAGCCGACAGCACATACGATCCTTCCCCAATTCGCGTCACTTCCGAAAATAGCCGTCTTGACAAGGCTAGATCCAACAATTGTCTTGCTGATCGCTGCAGCTGTTTCTTTTTCAAGCGCTCCTGCAACCTCAACTTCAATCAGTTTTGTTGCACCTTCTCCGTCCCTTGCAATCATTTTAGCAAGCTCCTCACAAACCATTTTCAGGCCAGCCAGGAAAGCCTTCCATTCTGGATGCTTTGGTGAAAGCACTTGGTTTTCAGCAAGACCATTTGCCAAAACTAAAACCATGTCGTTCGTGCTCGTATCACCGTCGACGGTGATCATATTGAAGCTTTGGTTTGTAACTTCTTTTAAAGCAACATGTAATGCACCAGGTTCGATGAGCGCATCGGTTGTAACAAAACCAAGCATCGTTGCCATATTTGGATGAATCATGCCGGAGCCTTTTGCCGCTCCGCCAATCACCACTTCTTTTCCGTCGATCTCTAGCGTAAGTGCAAGGTTTTTAACGGTCGTATCCGTAGTTAAAATTGCATTTTCAAACTGTCCATCTCCATTATTGGATACATCGATTTGATCAATACCATTTTTGATTTTATCGATGGGAAGCTGTTCTCCAATAACTCCTGTCGATGTGACAGCGACATAATGGTGCTCTATTCCAAGTGACCGCGCAAAAGAATCTCTCATTTCAAGTGCATTTTTTAAGCCTTCTTCACCGGTACAAGCATTTGCATTACCTGAGTTGACAAGGACGGCCTGAATTTTGTTTTCGATTGCAATGCTTTCCTGTGTAACAATCAATGGTGCCGCTTGAAATAAATTCGTTGTGTATACCCCGGCCACACTTGCAGGCACATCAGAGTAAAGCCAGCCAAGATCCAGCCGTTTCTTTTTGATGCCACAATGCAATCCCCCTGCTTTGAAGCCTTTTGGTGATGTGATTGTACCTTCTATCAATCTCGTAAAATTATGTTTTTCTACCATTAGTGATTGCCCCATTCCAATCCCTCCATCATGGATAAAGTGGTGATAATTCCAGCCCTGTTGTTTCCTTCCATCCCATCATGATATTTGCATTTTGCACAGCCTGACCGGCTGCCCCTTTCATAACGTTGTCAATCACGGAGACGATGATTAATTGATTTGTTCGCTCGTCAACCGCAAATCCAATGTCGCAAAAATTGGAACCATATACTTCCTTTGTGGAGGGATAAGTGCCATTTTCTCGAATACGTACAAATGGGCTGTTCCGGTAAAATTCCTTATAAAGCGAGACTACATTTTCACTGGTAACTTTCTCAGACAATTTCGCATAGATCGTACATAGTATCCCTCTCGTCATCGGCACTAGATGCGTACTAAACGTTAGAGTAATAGATTGATTTGCAGCATTTGAAAGTACCTGCTCAATTTCGGGAATATGCTGATGCTTTCCAAGCTTATATGCCTTTACATTTTCATTTGTTTCTGCAAAATGCGTTCCGAGTGATAATCCTCTGCCTGCACCCGACACACCCGACTTTCCATCAATGATGATTGATGTTTCATCTATCCAACGCTGCTTAAGCACGGGGAGAATTCCCAATATAGCCGCTGTCGGATAGCAACCAGGATTCGCAATCAATTTAGCGTCTGCTATTTTTTCTTTATTGATTTCGCTAAGCCCGTACACGGACTGGCTTAAATATTTCTGTGATGCCGGAGTATACTTATACCATTCTTTATATAATGAAGGTGATTTCAAACGAAAATCCCCGGACAAATCGATACACTTGATTCCTTTTTCGATGAGCTCAGGA
The DNA here is from genome assembly GCA_030705745.1 of Bacillota bacterium. Lineage (GTDB taxonomy): Bacteria > Bacillota > Bacilli > Bacillales > Cytobacillaceae > Neobacillus_A. Next base: position 8,612 of record JAUZPT010000098.1, read on the forward strand.
ATATATTCCTTGCTTACTCCCGAAGGCGTTGCGAAAAACACAACGTCTGTACCATCAGCTAATCCATCCTTATCCATTGGTGCCAAGCGAGGCAACTCCACACCGGATAAATGCGGATAAACCTCTTCTCCATTTTTTCCATCATATGAGTTCGAAACAACCGAATGAATAGTTATGTAAGGATGGTTCGTTAACAGCCTGATAAGCTCCAAGCCGCTGTACCCGGTTGCCCCTACAATTGCAGCCTTCATTTAATCAACCCCAATACCATTTAACTTGAATGATTATAATTATACATACAGTTGTATTTATATTCAATTATAAAATTAAAAAAATTATTTAAAAAATTAAAAAAACCTTATTCACTGTGAGTAAATAAGGTTTTTACCTAGTATAAAGTGTGTTAAATGATTAATAATAAACCAAGCTTACCATTAAAGCTGTATGTAAATGTTCTTTTTATACATTTTTATGCATATTTCCCTTCATAGTTATAGGATTATTAGAGGTAATTGTTTTTCGTTCTTTTTTCACACCATAAATTAATAATGCTGACCCAAATAGAACGAGAATAGGTTCAAGCCAATTTGCTTCAAGCCC
>JAUZPT010000099.1 GCA_030705745.1 Bacillota bacterium
AATGGACTTTTTCCGTTCAATCCATTTTTAATCATATTTGCAATTGGTTTAACAATCATGGCTTCATACACGGCATTAGATATGTTTACACTTGTTAAAACTTCTGATAAGAATAAGCGCACTTTGTTCCTTGGCGGTACAATTTCGATGGCAATCGGAATTTGGGTAATGAATTTCATGGGCTATTTGGCAGAAGATATAAATCGCTTTTCTCACTTTCAAATTACGCTAACGGTGCTTTCTTTAATTATAGGAATTTCATTTACCGGATTTGCTTTTTACACCTTGATTAGGAAAGACTTGAAAATTAACCACATTTTGATTGGTAGCATATTTTTGACGTTGGCAGTATTCTTTATCCACTTTTTTGGAATTTTCGCAATGAATATGACAGTCGTATACAATATACCTTTGCTAGTCATTGCAGGCTTCCTAAATCTTGCTTCTTTTTTCGTAGCTATGTGGATCCTATTTTACTCAAAGAGCTTCTCTCATGAGAGCCAAGGCTGGCTTAAACCCGTCAGTGCTGTAATTGTTGCCGGAGCGATAGCCGAGGGACATTTTCTTTTAAAGAGGGCCTCAACATTTATAACAGAAACGACAAAAACAAATGGAACGCATTCGGAAGTAATTTTTCTTATCTATCTCGTCTTGGTTGTTTCTATTCTCTTACTTTCCGGATTAATTGGATCAAGTGCATTAATTAGTAAGCGTCTGCAGGCTTCAGATACAAACTTGAAGGATATTAAGTCTGCTCTCGATTTATCTTCCATTGTTGGGATAACGGATCCGCAGGGGAATATTACGTATGTAAATGATAAATTTGTTGAAATCTCAAAGTACACAGAGGATGAAATTCTCGGGCAAAATCACCGAATCCTTAATTCGGGTTATCACTCGAAGGATTTCTTTGTTGATTTATGGAAAACAATACGAAGTGGGAAAGTATGGAGAGGAGAAATTCGAAACAAAGCCAAGGATGGAACATTTTATTGGGTAGATACGACCATTGTTCCATTTCTCGATAAAAAAGGTAATCCTACCCAATACGTTTCAATACGCTCAGATATTTCAAATCGAAAAAGGGCGGAAGAAAGAATTTTGGAAACCTTTAAAGAAATAAAAGATATCAAATTTGCACTTGATCAATCATCAATCGTTGCCATCACAGATGAAAAAGGAATCATCACGAGTGTAAATGATAAATTTTGTGAGATTTCTCAATATGAACGCTATGAATTACTTGGTCAGGATCATAAAATTCTAAATTCAGGTTTTCATTCGAAGGATTTCTTCAAGGAAGTTTGGAAAACGATCGGGCAAGGAAAAGTATGGCATGGAGAAATATGCAATCGTGCAAAGGATGGAACGCTTTATTGGGTAGATACAACCATCGTCCCTTTTTTAAATTCAAAAGGAAAACCGTATCAATATGTAGCAATCCGTTCAGATATTACGAATCGAAAAGATGCTGAATTGCACTTGAAAGAAACACATGACGAATTAAGGGACTTTAAATTTGCTTTGGACCAATCTGCGATTGTGGCTTTTACGGATGAGAAAGGTGCTATTACAAGCATCAATGATAATTTCTGTGAAATCTCCAAATATGACAGGGAAGAACTCATCGGCCAGGACCACCGGATATTAAATTCGGGACTCCATTCCAGGGAATTTTTTAAAGATCTGTGGAAAACGATTGGCAATGGCCAAGTCTGGAAGGGTGAAATCAGGAATAAGGCAAAAGATGGAACTTTTTATTGGGTGGATACAACCATCGTCCCCTTTTTAAATGACAACGGAAAACCATACCAGTACTTAGCCATCAGGAATGATATCACTGAGAGAAAGAAAACTGAAGAAGTGATCCACCGACAAGATAAGCTTGCTGCTGTCGGCCAGCTTGCAGCCGGTGTCGCTCATGAAATCAGAAATCCACTTACATCGATGAAGGGTTATACAGAGTTCCTTCAGTTAGATGAAAAGGACCCTGAACGGCAGGAATTCCTGAACATTATTCTTGATGAAATAGAACGAGTAAATACGATCGTTGAGGATTTTATGGTATTAGCTAAGCCGAAAGCGGTAGAGCTTGAAGAAAAGAATATTATACCTGTAATTAAAAATGTAGTGGCATTATTGGAGTTTGAAGCAAGAAAGAAAAATGTACGACTTTCTTTTGATTGTGCACATGAAATTATTCAGGTGGAATGCGATGAAAATCGTCTGAAGCAAGTATTTTTAAACTTTATTAAAAATGGAATCGAAGCGATGCCAGAAGGCGGGGACATCCATGTCAAAACTGTCATCAATGAAAAGAATGTACAAATTTCCATTCAGGACACTGGAATAGGCATTTCAGAAGAAAAATTGAAGAAGCTCGGTGAACCGTTTTATACGACGAAAAAAAATGGAAACGGTCTTGGGCTCATGGTCAGCTTTAAAATAATCGAAGGGCATAACGGGAAGGTATTCGTTGAAAGCGAACCGAACAAGGGTACCACCTTTAACATTGTTCTCCCTGCCAAGATTGCTTGAAAAAACGAAGGATAAATCCCCTTCGTTTTTTTTCGTCTTAAATACATAATCGAAATGAATCTTACAATAAACTAGAGAGTGGGCTTTTCCATTGTTGGAGAAAAATTCTTTTTTTTGCCATAAATCCAGCGAAAAAAGACACAATTAATAAGTTTGATGGATTAATATGTTTATATAGGTCTTAATGTTTTAAATTAGGAGGGGAACAAATGGGAGAACCAAATTTTATTAAGACGGTTTGTGGCTATTGCGGTACAGGCTGCGGGTTGATCCTCGAGGTGGAAAATAACAGGATAATGAAAATTCGCGGTGATAAGGAAGCACCGGTTAATAAAGGACAAACATGTGTTAAAGGAGCATTTGCTTATGAGTATGTTCATTCAGAAAAGAGGCTCCACACACCTCTTATAAGGAAAGCAGGGCAGCTTGTTGAAACAAGCTGGGAAGAAGCTTATCAATTTGTGGCAGATAAGCTTGGCATAATCAAAAAAACATGGGGTGCCAATGCAATCTCCATGTTTGCGTGTGCCCGAACAACGAACGAATCGAATTATGTAACTCAAAAATTCATGCGGGGTGCAATTGGCAGCAATAATATCGACGGCTGCAACCGAACGTGACACGCTCCGAGCGTTGCCGGTCTGGCAACTATTTTTGGAAGCGGTTTCCCTACCAATACATTGGAGGATTTCGATGAGGCAAAAGTGTTGCTTTTATTCGGATCCAACACTTCAGAGGCACATCCGATTATTGCCAATCGAATAAAGAAGGCAGTCAAATCGGGACTCAAAATGATTGTAATTGATCCGAGAAAAATTGATATGACCAAAGTAGCTCATCGCCATTTGCAACTCAACGTGGGCTCTGACATTGCATTGATCAATGCATTTATTAGAATTATCATTTCTGAAGGGCTGTATGATGCTTCCTTTATTCAACAATTTACAAATGATTTTGATGAATTGAAAAATCGTGTCGAAAGGTATACACCGGAATATGCCTCTGAAATAACTGGAATCACTCCGGAGGATATTATTTCAACTGCAAGAGAATATGCAGAAGCAGGCAATGGAATGATTGCCTACACACTTGGGATTACCGAGCATCATTGCGGTGTTAATAATGTATTCGATATTGGTAATTTGGCATTATTGACAGGCAACATCGGGAAAAAGGGAACGGGAATCATGCCTCTCCGAGGACAAAATAATGTTCAGGGCGCAGGAGATATGGGTTGTTTACCAAATCAATTACCTGGTGCAAAAAGCTTGACCGACGACGCATATCGTTTGCGCTTCGAAACCGAGTGGGGAGTTGGCATTAATCCTATTGCAGGTGATACACAAACACGAACCTTTGATAAAATCGAGTCCGGGGAAATAAAGGCTCTTTATGTTATTGGTGAAAACCCGTTATTGGCTGATGTGCATATGAACCATACGGCAAAAATGTTGAAAAAGCTAGATGTTTTGATCGTGCAGGATATCTTTATGACTGAAACGGCCGAGATGGCAGATGTGGTCCTTCCAGCACGTTCATGGGGAGAAGTGGATGGCACCTATACGAACACTGACAGAAGAGTTCAGCGTGTTCGCCAGGCGGTTGAAGCGCATCCGAATGTAAAAGAAGACTGGGAAATTTTATGTGAAATTTCTACGAGAATGGGCTTTGAAATGAATTATGAACACAGTGAACAAATTTGGAATGAAATCCGCAAGCTGGCCAAGGAAATGTATGGCGGTATTTCTTATGACAGACTTGAAAAAGAGTACAGCCTTCATTATCCTTGTCCGACCGAGGACCATCCGGGTACGTTCATTCTTCACGAGCGATTCCATCAGGAAGCAGAAGAGAGTTTTGTAAAAGCACCGTTTGTCCCAGTTGATTATACAGCGCCATTGGAACTGCCCGATGAGCAATATCCATTTATATTAACAACCGGCAGAAGATATGAATCTTATAATACCCATTCTCAAACCCGTTATTATGCATCAGGTGTAAAACTGAAACAAACAGAAGAAACGGTTGATATGCATCCGGAAGATGCGGAAAGATTAGGGATTGAAAATGGTGAGGTCGTTTCTGTCAAATCCCGAAGAGGGGAATTACAGGTAAAAACGAAAATTACCGATCAGGTAGTCCCAGGACTTGTTTTTATGAGCTTTCACTGGAGCGAAGTTCCGACGAATGTTTTAACCATCAATGAGTATGATCCAATCTCTGGAACAGCAGAATTTAAAGCATGTGCGGTTTCAATTTCACGCATCAAGAATCCTGAGGAATCCATGCCGCAATAAAGTAAAAAGCGACCGCACCTTCCGTAGCGGCCGCTTTTCTTTATGGAAATTGAATGAAGTTACTATAACTAGAAAAATGAAAGAGAAATGATACATGGTGCTGTCATATTTTTTAAATATTCAGTTAATATGAAATGTTATCGTAATATAGTTGCCATGGTTGTAATGAATTTAACATCTCCCTGTTCTTTGTTTATTTGAATAACATGTTAAGATGAATACTGTTAGCTTCAAAAGAGCATGGGAGGATTTAAATATGAATAAAAAAATTAAAGCATTAATAGCCGTTGCAGCAATTTCTGGTACGGTAGGCGGGAATGTTCAAGCCGCAGAAATCACTGTAACGAAAGGCGACACTATTTGGGGGATTTCTCAAACACAAAATGAATCAGTTGAAAAAATAAAAAGTTTGAACAAACTGACTTCTGATGTTATTTATCCTGGAGATAAATTAATTATTTCACAAGAAACCAATTATATGGTGCAACTTGGAGATTCATTATGGGAAATCGCTAAAAACAATAACGTGTCTGTTGACGAAATTAAGAAATGGAATTCTCTAACTGATGATATAATTCAACCTGGAATGAAACTTGTTTTGTACAAAGAACAAGGAGGAAATCTAAATCCTATTAAAACCGAACAAGCTGGATCTTCAATTGACGGATCTACTGCCACAAATTCACAAGCCACAGCACCAACACCTGTTACTCCGTCGATCGAAAAATCCACAGTTCATGCAGTTCCACAGCAAAAAGAATCCCAACCTCAAAAAACAGATTCACAGAAAATTAAAGTCAAAGCGACAGCTTATACGGCTTCATGTACAGGCTGCTCGGGCGTGACTGCGACAGGAATTAACATTAAGGACAATCAGGATGCTAAAGTTATAGCTGTGGATCCTTCAGTTATTCCACTTGGATCGAAGGTTTATGTAGAAGGTTATGGTTATGCAACTGCTTCAGATACAGGGGGAGCAATCAAAGGAAAAAGAATCGATGTATTTATTCCCTCAGAAAAAGACGCTATGCAGTGGGGATCGAAACAAGTAAATGTTACAATCATAAATTAATAAAAAAACTGCCTTTAGACAGGCAGTTTTTTTATTTTTTTTCAAGAAATCCAATGCTTTATTGTGATGATTTGTTCATATTATTATGAGAAAATAGGACATGGTGATGAAAAAAGGGTAAAATAATCTGACACGATTATTTATCGGGAAGAGATTTTATGTTTTAGATGTTCGATTTCAATGGGAAAGGATTTTTTTTATGAGAATTAATAAATATATAAGCAACACCGGAATATGCTCAAGGCGAGAAGCAGAAAAGTATATTGAGGCAAAACGAGTGACAATTAATGGAGAAATTGCCATACTTGGCAGTCAGGTAGAGCCAGGGGATCAAGTTTTGATTGATGGGAAGCCTTTTGGAACTAAACAGCAAACTGTTTATATTGCACTTAATAAACCAGTTGGCATTACAAGTACAACTGAAAGGCACATAAAAGGGAATATTGTAGATTTCGTTAATCATCCTGAGAGGATATTCCCGATCGGGCGTTTGGATAAAGATTCTGAAGGTTTAATTCTCATGACGAATGATGGTGATATTGTAAATAAGATTTTGCGTGCAGAAAACAATCATGAAAAAGAATACATAGTTACTGTGGATAAGAAGATTACAGAAAATTTTATAAAAGGCATGGCAAACGGGGTAGAAATCCTGGATACTAAAACGAAGCCTTGTAAAGTGACTCGAATCAATGATCGTGAATTTAAAATCATTTTAACACAAGGTTTAAATCGTCAAATTCGAAGAATGTGTGCAGCATTTGGTTATCAGGTCAACCGACTAGAGAGAATTCGAATCATGAACATAAAAATTAACGGAATCCAAACTGGACATTGGCGTGATTTGACGGAGAAAGAACTAAGGGAATTGAATGAAAGCTTGAATAATGACTAATGTATAGCGACCTTGTTCATTTTCCTCATAATACGCATTACTATATATTTGTGGGTAATTTTACTTTCAATGAAACTTTAGCTGAATATGGTCAGTCAAAAAAGTTCTTAGGGGGAATATTCAAGTGAAGAAAGTTCATTTTTCCGATGACCATCATATTCACGTTCCACGGGGCGCATTTTTATTGACGGTTCTAATCATTAGTATACTTCTAAGTATTTTATCGGAAAATTTAACAATAGGCCCAAGCTGGACAATCCTTTCTATTATCGTTATTTTACTTGTGCCAATGGTATTCAGTATGATTCGAGGCCATCATGGATGGACCCGAGTATTGGCCTTGATCATAATAGGCGTGGTTACGTTAGGATTAGTCAGTAGCGTGGTTTTCTTGGTATATTCATTATTCCATCATAAAGCTAGCGCAGCCAGCTTATTCAGGAGTGCAGGCTTACTCTGGGTCGTTAACATAGGAGTTTTTGGTGGATGGTATTGGGAAATCGATCGAGGTGGTCCATTGAAAAGGCATAGTGGAAAAAGTGAGCCGGCCGATTTTTTATTTCCGCAAATGACATTCGATATAAATGGATGGGAAAAATGGACCCCTACATTCCTTGATTATTTATATTTAGCTTTCAACACAAATACTGCTTTCAGTCCAACGGATACGATGGTTTTATCCAAAAGAGCAAAGGTAGTTATGATGATTCAATCATCGATTGCCCTTCTTATAGTGGCTGTCTTAGCTGCACGTGCAATTAATATTGCCTGAGTGTAGGGGGGAGGATCAATTTCACGTGGACAAAAAACTCTTTACCCTTATATTTCGATAGCTTTGCAATAAAAAGGCCGTTCCGGATCGACTCCAGAACGGCTTCATTTGAATAATAATGATTATTATTCAATTTCAGCTACTTTAACAAGTGCCTTTCCAAGATTTGCACCTTTGAAAAGATCCAGAAAAGCATCTATTGTATTGTCAAAACCTTCTGTAATTGTTTCTTCATATTTTAGCTTGCCAGTGGTTAACCATTCTGCCAATGCCTTGATTCCTTCACTAAAGCGAGGTGTATAATTACCTACAGTAAAGCCTTGCATTAATGAGCTTGTCTTGATGAGATAGGTTTGAACACGCGGACCAATATCAGCTTCGGCATTATTGTAGGAAGAAATCGCCCCGCATACGGGAATCCTCGCAAAATTATTCAAAAGTGGGAAAACGGAATCTGCTATTACTCCACCTACATTTTCAAAATAAACGTCAATTCCATCTGGGCATGCATCCTGAAGTGATGAACCAATATCTTCAGAATTATAGTTAATGGCTGCGTCAAATCCTAATTCGTCCGTCAAAAATTTAACTTTTTCATCGGAACCAGCTATACCAACAACACGAGCACCTTTGATTTTCGCAATTTGGCCAACAATAGAACCTACAGCTCCTGCAGCACCTGATACAACAACTGTCTCTCCTTCCTTTGGTTTACCAATATCCAATAATCCGAAGTATGCTGTTAACCCAGTCATGCCCAAAACACTTAAATAAGCGGATACAGGAGCAAGATTTGGATCAATTTTTCGGACAGATTTTTCGCCTGCAATCGAATATTCTTGCCACCCAAGTGATCCCAAAACGAAATCTCCTTTTTGGAAAAGGTCTGATTGTGATTCTGTAACTTGACCCACCACTCCGCTTTTAATGACTTCATTCAATTTAAAAGGGGGAATATATGACTTAGTATCATTCATTCGTCCTCTTAAATAAGGATCGACGGAAATATACAAGGTACGGATTAGAACTTCCCCTTTTGCAGGCTTTCCAATTGGAGCTTGTACCACTCCAAAATTTTCATGTGTTGGAGTTCCACTCGGTCTATTTTTTAAAATTATTTGTTTTTGCATCTTATTCGTCCTTTCATCTTTAGAGGGAATATGTACTTTATTACTATACCTTAAAAGAATATATCTTAAAATGAAATGCACTTTTGTTGCAATTTAAGAAGAAAAAGGAAGATTGCGGACAAAGTTTTAGACAAGTTTGGAAAAGTTGATTTAATATATTAACTTAGAAACTGCAACTTTGAATTCAAAAAATACTTTTTGAAAATTAAGGAGAATTCCTACAATGACAAAAATGATACACGATTTTAACGACATTATCCGAAAGGTTCGCAAAAATTTATTTGGAAAAGGACCGGAAAGGATCCATACAGTTTTTGTGGAAAATATGGCTATTTCAACGCTTTATGGAAACTTGACTTCCACTGAGAAATTTATTGTCGGAGAAACGGAAGGAAGAGATATGGTCCATACAGCGAGAACAAAGATGATTCAAAAAGTTTATATGGCGAGTACTCCTGAG